>JAVVSI010000071.1:0-6279 GCA_036654315.1 Evtepia sp.
AAATTGATTTGCTGGTACTCGACAATGCCACCGGCAACAATTATATCTACGGCATCGCGGCGATCAAATCACAAGAAATTTATCTGCCGCCCCCCCCTGCCTTTGGAACAGAAGATCCGGGAGAAGGGAATTATGTCACCAAGAGAATGTTAACCATTGCAAATGGCAATACCTCCGTGGGTCCTTTTGAATGGAGTGACCTTCGAAATGAAGAGTGGGGCGGGATTGCACTGAATGCCGAAAAAACAAAAATCATTGCTTCCGTGAAACTCTCACCCATTAAAAATGTGCAAAATGCAAACTGGCGCGATGATGAAACCGTCGTTGTTGAGAATCAAACCTATGCCGTCAGTAAAAATGTGGTCTGCTACAATCTCCAAACCAGCGCGTGGATGTCTTTGGCAAACGCCCGCGCCTTTGCCACTTCCATGACGCTCTACGTGGATGAGCTGGGGGTGGTACGCGGAATGGAAGTCCACTGAAACCAATCAAAACGCGCCCTCTTCTTCCGATAAGAATGAGGGCGCGTAATCAATGGGAGCGGAGACTGACAGGCTTAGACTGCTGTGTTATTCTTCGGCGAATTCGTCTTCATCACTATAAAGCTCTTTTTTGGTTCCATAAAGACCCAAAATCAAACCAACGACTTTACCTCCGACAAAGGCAACCACAACGGTGGTCAACATACCGAGCAACTGAATCCCCGCATGACCGGTGATGACAATTGCGGACAAGCCACCCAAAAGACCGGGCATACCATGCAAATTATGTACGCCACAAGTATCGGTACCGTGGATCAATTTTTCCACTTTCGGTGCGATTTTACTATAACCCAAGGTGCTGATTGTCCCGGCAGCCAGGCCGATGAGCATCGAAAAGCCGGGATCTCCCACATCACAGGTAGATCCAATGGCAACGCCACCTGCCAAGGCGGCATTTGCGATATCTTCAATATTGATTTTCCCGCGTATCATCTTTGTGAAAATATAGGTCGCAATGGTGGAACCGCACAAGGCAAACACTGTGTTAATTGCTGTGAGGACAACACGATCCGGTGCGGCGACTGCACTGGTAAAGGAGGGCCAGAACACCCATAATACCAGACTGCCCAATAAGGCAAATTGATTGCTCACAGCGTCACTTTCGCATTTGGGGCCTTCTTTAAACTTGCTATAGGTTGCCGTCACAAGACCAAGTCCAAAGTAGGCGCCAAATGCGTGAATGAGAACACTGCCGCCGGTATCTAAGAAACCGGTGAAATAGCCGCTTTCCAAAACAAGCCACTCATTGAGTAAATAAACAGGGACAAATAAGACACCGAGGATTAAGTATTGATCCATTTTTAGTTTTCCGAGTGGCGCACCGATGGTGATCAGCAGACTTGCGGCGGCAAATTCCGCAAACAGGAAGCTCTCCACACTAATCGCAGAACCTTCGCCTATAAAACTCTTGATCAGCATATAGACGGGGATCGACGTACTGACCACTAAAAGCGTCGCGGTGATACTGCTGAATCCATGTTTCCGTACAAAAACCATCAAAAATCCGAAACCGAGGAGAAGCATGGCAAGTACATGAATAGATCGGTTGTACTTGAGGGTATCGAAAATTGTTTTTCCCTCCCTTGATAGGGCTGAGGTATCCAAGGTGTTCGCGTTTAGGGTTTGTAAATTTTCCGCGATATTTGGGTTGAAGGTCGGTGTGAACGCAAACGCGATCACAATGAAAATGAGAAGCGCAAGGATTAAAAAAGGGAAATTCGGCTTCTCTGTGCTGTGGATACTGTTTTCGGGGGATGCAGACATAATAACCAACTCCAATCTTTTTTGTAGCGTCTAGTCTATCACTGTCGACAACTGTTGTAAAGGCTGGAATCGACGATATGCCTGTGTGGGGGCTATACTTTTTCAGAAAAGAACGTATAGGAATTCTTCCCGCGTCTCTTTGTTGTGTTGTTGCTAGGCACTTAAATAATCCTGCATTTCTTTCGTATAGCTTGTATTGGTCAGATTTTCTTTTTCTCCGGACAAGAAGTTTTTGAGCAAATTGTCGTTTGCCATAGTCAGTGAGACGTTAATCGGCTGAGAAAAAATGGTTGCTATTTCGCTGTAAATACCTTCGGAGGAGAGTGTGGATACACTTTCAATATCTTTCTTGTACATACCAAAATTGGAGCGATAAGAGATCACGGAGGTGAGTGTAAATCCAAGAAGAATCACAAGACAGACAATAATGTTGGTACGCAGAAGTGTTTTGTTTTTCATTACCTATTCCGTATTCTATTTCCCAACGCAGAAGCGTTCGAAAATGCGCGAGGTGACATCCTCACTGATGGTACGCCCGGTCAATTCTCCGAGTGCGGACATGGCTTCTTCGACATCCATGAGGAGCAAATCCGGCGGAAGTTCCGGGTTTGCTTCCGCACGATGGAGTGATTCGCAGGCGCGGGATGCGGCGGAGAATTGGCGTTCATTCGTTAAGAGGGGATTGCGGTTAGAACCTGCCGGAAATAGGGCAGCGATGGTGTCTCCAATGGCGGTCAGACCCGTACCCGTTAAAGCACTCACTTCGCAAAGTGCCGGAAAACGAGTATGCAGTGCATTGACATCCAGAACCGATGGCAGATCAGATTTGTTCAAAATACAAACACAGGCGGGTGCGGCGGCGGCCAGTTCCATTGCCGTTTCGTCCTCGCGGGAGAGTGGGACAGAGCTGTCCAGAACGAGAAGAACCAGTTGCGCATCCTGTGCGGCGGCGCGGCTGCGTGCGGTTCCCATCTGCTCAATTGGGTCGTCGGTTTCACGCAGGCCTGCAGTATCAATGAGACGCAAGAGAACGCCACCCAGCGTTGTCCGTGCTTCGATGGTATCACGCGTTGTTCCCGGCACAGCGGTCACGATCGCGCGTTCAAAACCGAGCAGGGCATTTAAAAGCGAGGATTTTCCGGCATTGGGGCGGCCTAAAATCGCGCAGGTGACACCATAAGCAATTTGACGCCCGCGTTCGTAGGTAGCGAGGAGGGCTTCCAAGTCGTGGATCCCGACGGAAAGCGCGTCTTGGATGGTTTTTTCCCGAAAAGGATCAATATCCTCTTCGGGGTAATCAAGAACCGCATGGAAATGAGCAGACAGATCCACAAGGCCTTTATAAATATCCTCTGTTTTCTGTAAAAGCGCGCCGCCCAGTTGTGCGGCAGCTTGACGAGCGGCGGCAGGTGTTTCTGCGTCAATCAAATCAACGACTGCCTCAGCGCGTGTTAAATCCAATTTCCCATTTAAAAAGGCGCGTTTTGTAAACTCACCGGCGGCAGCCTGTCTGGCACCGGCGGCAAATACAGATTCCATCGCAAGGGACAGAACCATGGGCGAACCGTGGCACTGGAATTCAGCAGTTTCCTCCCCCGTATAGCTATGGGGGGCGCGGCTCACAAATGCCATAGCTTGATCAATCGGCGTCCCGCTTCTGTCACAGAGCGTACCGAGTACAAGCTGTCGATTTGGAACAGAGGAAAGGAGTCTACCGCTTTGGGTTTGAAAGACTTGTTCAGCGGCGGCAATCGCGCCTTCCCCACTCAACCGAAGAATTCCAATGGCACCGGGCAATGGAGGTGTGGCGATGGCGGCAATGAGGTCAGCCATAAGTTATCTCCTTTTTCACAAAATTTCATACGGTTATTATACAACACCTATGGATTCTGTCAAGGAGTGGATTGTGCCATTTACGCAAAAGGTTCGATTGTAACGCCGCTGTAGTACCATTTTAAAATATCCAAATAGCTCTTTCCGTCTTGTGCCATTGCATTTGCGCCATATTGACTCATACCGACACCATGCCCATAGCCACTTACTTCAAAGACGATTTCAGTTTCTCCGGGGAAAATATGAAACGTCGTGGATCGCAGTGTAAATAAACTGCGCAATTTGCTTCCTTTGACCGAAACGCCGCCAATGATCATGGAGGTGACACTGCCACCTGCGGATTTGTTGGCATTTCCGAACCATGTTGTCGGGGATCCGCTCAGATTTGCGGTGGGAAATTCTCCTAAAAAAACGTCGCGGAATTGTGCGGCAGGGAGGGTTGTTTTCGTCGTGAAATTCGGGACTTCCTGTCCTTCCGGGCTTTCTACGCTCACCAAATAAGGCACATCACCCCCCCACACCTGCACTGCATCCTGTGTAAATCCGGAAGAAGAGGAATGAAATACTGCCGTGATCAGCTCTCCCTGATAACGAATGACCTCACTTTTGGTCGCATAGACTGCATCCCGAATTTTTTTTGTGTTTTTCTCCGCATCCGGACCCCAATTTTTTGCTGCGGTTGCGAGATCTATGTATGCCTGACAACAAGCGGGATTTCCACAAATATCGGCATTGGAATGCGCACCGCTACGGCGTAAGGCATAGGTGCGTGCCGCGACTGCCTGCGCTTTGAGTGCCTCTATCTCAAAACGCGCGGGCATTTCCGCTGCGACAACAGAACAAATATATTCGTTCAGTGGCATTGTTGTCACGCTTTCGTCCAAAAGCACCCGAATCGTTTGTTCTTCCGTTTGCGCGGGTGGGCAGGCCGCATTGAGATCTGTTTTTTCCGTCTGTCCTTGCAAAATAGATGGCAGAAAAAAAAGCAGTAATGTCAGCGCAAGGGCAGTCACGATCATTTTGCGCGTCATAAAAAATCCTCCTTTTGGGTACAAGCCCCATATGAGGATTATATGCGTCCCTTTCGTGCAATATGCGGATCAGGGAAGCGGCGGGAGTTTATCGTACAGCACGCCGGGTTTCGGCACGACACCACGCAGCGCGAACAGTTGTTCCATCGTAACAAACAAATACCCCTCTGCCATGAGTCGATCCACGATTTCCAGTGCCGCATCCACGGAGGTGGAATAGATATCGTGCATCAAAATAATGGCACCATCGCGCGCTTCCTTACAAACGACCGAAACAATACGCGGACAATTTTGATCTTTCCAGTCCAAGGTATCAATCGACCAACGAATCAGAGGCGCATTGACCCAACTGCGCACTGCGGCATCGGTGATTCCAAAGGGCGGGCGAATCATAAACGCTTCTTTGCCCACAATCTCTTCCAGTATCGCACGATTGCCACCGATTTCATGGTCAAATTTTGCGCGGGAAAGATTTGATAATATAATGTGTGTATTCGTATGCAGTCCGATTTGATGCCCTTCCGCGTGCATCCGCTGCACAATATCTTCGCGTCCATCGACCAATTCACCAATTAAAAAAAAGCTTGCGTGTACGCCGCGTGCGGCAAGTCCGTCAAGTAAACGCGTCGTTGTTTTCCGTCTGGGTCCATCATCGAACGTCAGGGCAATATATTTATGAGAGGGTGGATCCATACCATCTACCGTCTGCACCAAAGGTACTTTGATGAACTCATTCATCAAGGGACAAAACAAAAGGAAAAGCACTGAGATCACAGATAGGAACGCAGCACTCCGCCGTAAAAAAGATAGCATATTCAAACCACCGTTTCTGCGCAAAGTCACAAGTCCAGTATGCGCCAAAACGGCAAAAAAATTCATAATCAAGGCATATAATTTCCCCCCTGAAGTCACGCTATGACAACAGGGGGGGAGTAAGTCTTTATTTCCGAATATCCAACAATTTCTGCTTCAATTCCTGTTCGAGCCTGCCGAGTTCCATTTCTGCCTCGCGTCGTTTGGTACGACCCTCATCTTGGATATGCATCACTTCATCCAGTGTTGAAATGAGGCTTTCGTTCGTATATTTCAGCGTTTCCATATCTACAATACCGCGTTCCGATTCTTTCGCGGTTTCAACGGTCGCCATTTTCAGTGTTTCTGCGTTTTTGCGTAAAAGCTCATTTGTCATATCCGTGACTGCGTGTTGTGCTTTCGCGGCGTTTTGCGAATGCGCGACGCCAAGTGCCAACACCATCTGGCTTTTCCAGAGGGGAATCGTATTCACAAGTGTAGACTGGATTTTTTCCGTCATCATAGTATCATTGTTTTGTACCAAGCGAATCTGCGGTGCCATCTGAATGGAAATCATACGTGTCAGTTCAAGATCATGCAGCTTTTTTTCAAAACGCAAGCAGAGAGCGGCACAATCATTTGCGGTCTGTGCATCCTCGGGTAGTCCGGTTCGCTGCGCCTTTTCCGTTAACATCGGAAGGTCTGTTGTGCGTACTTGCTCCAATTTCTTTTTTCCGGCGAGAATGTACATAGACAGTTCTTTGAAATACGTCTGATTCATTTCATACATCTTATCCATCATTGCGACATCTTTGAGC
>JAVVSI010000072.1:0-2543 GCA_036654315.1 Evtepia sp.
GATTCATTCACTCTAAAACCTTTGTCTCGGATGATATCACAGGGACGGTTGGGACAACGAATGTAGATTTCCGAAGTCTGTACTTGCATTTCGAGTGTGGTGCTTGGTTTTACAAAAGTTCCGTTGTAATGGATCTGAAAAAAGATTTTTTAAAAACACTGAGCATCTGTGATGAGATAACGGAAGCGGATTGCAAGCGGGGATTCCTTGTCAGACTATGGCAAGATATTTTGCGACTGTTTGCACCGCTGATGTAATGCCGCAATTGAAGGGGTAGTCGCATGAATGAAGTAGGACTCTTAGCCATCGCAATCGGATTATCTATGGATGCGTTTGCAGTTTCCATTTGCAAAGGTGTTGCATTTAAAGAATTGACACTGGGTCGCGCTGTGATAGTTGGCCTGTGGTTTGGTGGATTTCAGGCATTGATGCCACTTTTGGGTTATTTTCTAGGGGCGGTGTTTGGTTCGTATGTCTTGGCGTTCGATCATTGGCTTGCCTTTGTTTTGCTCTGTTTGATCGGTGCGAATATGATACGAGAGGCCTTTTCCAAAGAGGAAGAGAGGGCAGATGATTCCTTAGATATCAAAGTGATGTTTACGATGGCGGTTGCAACAAGTATTGACGCCTTTGCAGTTGGGATTACGTTTGCTCTGCTGCCGCAGATTCATATTGGTTTGGCGGTATGTTTCATTGGAGTCATTACTTTTTTGTTCTCTGTGATTGGCGTGAAAATCGGTCACATATTTGGCGCAAAATACCGAACGAAAGCGGAATTATTGGGTGGTATCATTTTAATTGGGATGGGTGTTAAAATTTTGATTGAGCATCTAATCGCATGATCTACGGATCAATTGCTTCTTTCGTCGCTGTCGGATTTGGTTCATTGCAACAACCCCCGATGCTACTATGTAGCACCGGGGGTTGTGTTGCGTTAAGCTTGTGGTGTCGTGAGCATGCTCGGTGTGGCGAGGGCTGCCACTGCTGTTTTAATGACAGTCATGAGTTCTTCGGGTGAACGACCGCCGGGGAAAATCGGTTCACCATAAATTACGTCCACTTGGTATTTGCACATTTTTTTCCAGTTAAAGAGTGAGGGAAGTTTTTTCTGACAGGGAAAGACTTCATAGCCACCCTTGATGTAAGCGGGGACAATGGGAACGTCAGCTTCAATGGCAAGCACGGCTGCGCCATTTTTAAAGGAACCGAGTTGCCCTGTTTGGCTGCGTGTTCCCTCGGGATGAATGAGGACGCCCCATTTTTCCGAAAGCTTTGATCGAATGGCGGTCATGGTATCGGAAACAATACCATCTCGATCCACCGGAATCATGCCGCCGATATTGGTAATGAGCTTACAAAAGAAGTTATTTCGAAAGAGTTCTTTTTTTGCCATACAACAGAATTTTGAAAAGCGTTCTTTGGTAAAATTCAAGGTGAGGTATAAATAGTCAAAATTCGACACATGGTTGGCACAGATAATATAGCCACTGTTACTTGGCAGTACAGAGTCATTATTGATTTTGACGCGGTAAAAACCGCGAATCAAATGACGACCGAATGAAAAGACCTGATAGGCCAATTTATTTTTTCGTTTTGGGTATGGATTTTCCAAAACAGGCTGTTGTCCGATAATGGGGGAGACAACGCAAGCAATGAGTTCGGCAACCGTCATATTCTTATGTAACAGATGTTCCACCGTGACACCGCAGCGGTCATTGATTTCACAGGAAAGATCCAGTGCGCCGAGTGAGTCAATGGGGAGATCAATAAAGAGTCTGCTGTCTGCCGTGAAATCGGAGGTGCCGGAAACGCGGGCAATGACGGAGAGAACGGTGGCGGGAATGTCTTTGTGTTCCTCTTGTGGAAGCAAGGGCAAGTTTTTTTCTTGGAGGATCATTTGTTTGAGGAGGAAGCGCTTTGGTTTTTGCAGAGAGGTTTTGGGGATTTCCTTGACCAGATGGATGTCGGCGAGTTTTTGATTTTGTGAAAGTTCGGCACTTCTTGCTTTGAGGTGTGCGAGAGCAGAATCGTCCCGGCCTGCTTCCGCAATGACAAAAGCGTGTACTTCATCATAAGCACCTTCTGCGACAGGGACGCCACAAATGACGAACTCTTTTACGCCGTCGATGTTGGCATAGGCAGTTTCGATATCATCGGGTGCCAATTTTTTGCCGTTGGCGAGTACAATGTTCTCTTTACAGCGTCCCAAGATGCGAACGAGTCCTTTCTCATCCACACGGCCGAGATCACCGGAATAGAACCAGCCATCGGCATCGAAGGCGGCAGTGGTCGCGACAGGGTCATCGAAGTAGCCGAGCATCCGATAGGGGGTTCGGATCAAGATTTCGCCGGTTTCGCTGATTTTCACAGAGACTTCGGGGTAAGGTTTTCCACAGGTATTTGTGGTAATTTGTCCGGGCAGATTTCCGATGGTGGGAATACCGGTTTCCGTGGCACCGTAGGTGATGAGCATATCGAAGCCGAGGCCATAGAAAAAGGCAGCTGTTTCTGAGGTGATGGGTGCGCCGGCGGAGCAGAGGATA
>JAVVSI010000072.1:2553-6101 GCA_036654315.1 Evtepia sp.
ACGGAGTTTGCCCCCGAAATTCTGATGTACGGCCTGAAAGAGTGCAAGTCCGAGATTCAAACCGACAGTTTGACGTAATTTCAGACAGATCGGGAAAACCGCAGCGAATGTTTTTTTTGTTTTTTCATCGCTATTTATTTTTTGTAAAATCTGGGTTTTTAAGAGTTCGTAAATTTTTGGTACAGCGGGTAAAATGGTAGGGTGAAAATTTTGGAATGCGCCGACCAAAGCGGTAGAAGTCATTTCATCAATAAAACAGGTGGGCGCACCCAGCAAGAGGGGGCCTAAGAGTTGACAAACCAAGCCGTAGATATGGCTATTGGGTAAAATTGCCAAGAAGCGGTCATCCGCCTTGAGGTGGGTACTGTTGATACACATTTGAGTGGAACAGAGGAGCGCATCGTGGCTGTGGAGAATACCGGAGGCTTTTTTTGTGGTTCCGGAAGAAAAAATAATGGAGGCGGCATCTTCACATCCGGGTAGGTTGGCGGTTCGGAGTTTGATTGGGGACTCGTCCAGAAGGAGTTGGGGGTTCTGCAATAGGTTAAAAGCGGGTGGGAGGGGCGCAAAGTCTTTGAGCTTTTCCAGAACGGATGGAGAGGCAAAGAAGCAACGGACGTCTGATTTTTCCAAAAGTTCCAATAGATCCCTTGCTTCCAGTGAGGCATCCAAGAGGACAGAAGTGGCGTGGACGCCTGCGAGGGCGAGGTAAACGATGCTCCATTCGGGAAGGCTTTCTGAGATGATGGCGACGCGATCCCCGGGTCTGACGCGTTCCAATACCTGCTGATAGAGGGATACGGTGTCAAAGAGTTCAGCATAGGTATAGGTACGTTCCGTACCGTTTTTGAGCCGAATCATCAAAGCTGTTTTAGCTGCGTTATTTAGGTTTCTTTGTTTAATTTCGTCAAAAATATTCATAATACTCCTTGCTTCGACAGTCGAAGCTGACAAGAAAATGACGATAAATGGGGTAAACAGTCCATTATAAGGTCGCATTTCTCTTGCTTGGACTATCATATCACAAGAAGCTTTTCAAGTAAAGTGCAGATGTTGGGATCTGCACGATGTTACAAAATCTCAAAACTATTTCTACTTTTCCGTTTGACACGGTAGAGGGTATCATCTGCTTTTTTGTAAAGCTTATCGACGCTGAGTGCGCCGGAAAAGCGTACTGCCCCGATACTGACGGTGACGGGGAATTCGGATGAGATGTCAGCGCAGCGCAGCATAACAGCTTCACATTTTTCTGAAATATGAGAGATCTCGCACAAGCCTCCGGCAAAGACGACGAATTCATCACCGCCGAGTCTGCCGACAACGTAGTCCTGAAATACGGAGCAAAGGATATCGGCAAGCTGTTTCAAAACACGGTCGCCCTCAAGATGGCCCTGTGAGTCATTGATGTTTTTAAAGTGGTCAATATCCAGAATGAGAAAAACGCCACCCTCCAAATGAGAGCTGATATAGTTTGTGACACGGCCGCGGAATGCCTCCATGTTGTACAAACCGGTGAGCGGATCAGTTTGCGCTTTTTGGGCTAAATCTTGCAAATCTTTCATTCTATCGTCTACATCGGTTACTTTACAAATAAAATAGGAAGGTGTGCCAAGCGCATCCGGCACGACCTGATGATTGATACAGAGCCAGCGTTGTTTATTTTGTTCCAAAGCGAAAAGACGTGTTAATTCACCCGTACTGTTGGTAGAAATGAGGGAAGAGAGCGCGTAGTCGATTCGATTTTCCATCTCGCTGTTGTTTGGACGTGACGCACAAAATTGCTTATAAATGACGCTGCCATTGAGCCAAGCAGTACCGGATCCCAAGACGGATAGCACGTCTGTTTTATAATTGTATTCGCAGATGACCTCACCAACGAGATCACAGAGCTGTAAATAGCGGCGATTATTTTCTTCCATGGTACGTTTTAAACGCTTGGTTCGCTTGAGGTAAAGCACGAGCATGAAGATGATGAATAAGAGAATGAAAGAAGTCAGAAGTACACTCTGGACGGGATAAAGAGAGATGAGACGTTGAAAGGTCATATGCTGTGGACGCAAGGTGTTTTGATATACGAATGTTTGCACTTGCGCCGGAGAGACAGTATGGAGTGCTTTTGAGAAGATAGAGACGAGCATGGGTTTTTCTTTTGTGATGCCGAAGCAGGCTGTGGATGATTCACCCGGTACGGGGGAGAGGTAGAGCGTACGGTATGAGGTACCACTGATGAGTGTCTGTGCCACATAGGGTTCAAGGTAGGCGGCACCGATGTCATCCTTGACAAGTGCGTCCAAAACTTGGGATGCTGTTTCAAAGAAAACGGCATTATATCCCTTTGTAATGAGATGAGGTGCCACGTTTTTCATACGTTGCGGAAAGCCAACGTCCCTGTTATTGGAATGAGCGGCCGTATCAATCACACGGACATATGGCATTGTAAGGGTAGGCTGTGTAATAATCATGTTGTAATCTTTGGCGAGTTGATAGTCGTAGTCCATGCCCATAATGAGATCACATTGTGGGGCAAGTTTTTGAAATTCAGAGAGGGTGTCTGCGGTTTTAAATTCGAATTTCAAGCCGCTCTGTCCAATGATTTCATGGAGGACATCGGACAGAATGCCGGAAACCACGTTGTTATCCATGAAGCACAACGGGTTGCGATCAGGCACGACACCGACTTGAAAGACGTCTGACTGTTGAATATACGTTTTTTCCTCATCGCTTAGAACCAAGGCGGTCATAGCGGGGGATGAAAAATAGTGATGGTATCTGGTAGCGGGGAAGCCCGGGTTTGATTCTTCGATTGTGAGGAGGGCATAATTGAGTTGATTCATGAGTGCCGTGTCCCCGAGTGTACCGACAAAGAAAAACGGTTCCGGGGAAAATTTGGCGAGTATTTTTGTATTGGGTGGGATCGCCAGATCGCGGCTGAGCATGAGATCGGCTTTTTGTGTGTGTAAGACTTGCAATTGTTCTGCTTCCGTCTCGCAGGGGACGAGTATAGGAGAGAGTTTGGTTGTGTCGCAAAATTTCTGAAGCAGGGCATTTTGTTGTTTTGCATGAGCCAGTACCGCGATACGCAAAGGCTCTTGTTTATAGTAGTTGTAGGAGGTGAGCGCGGCGTTGGATAGAGGGGCGAGCAAAACGACGGAAGAGACACCATAGTGGTAGGCGGCATAAGAGAATTGAGATTCCAAGGCCTCATTTTTTTTCATACCGCCCAGCAAATCAATTTCATGATTTTTGAGCATATCCATTAAGATTGCAAGATTTTCGTTCAAATCTTT
The DNA here is from genome assembly GCA_036654315.1 of Evtepia sp. Lineage (GTDB taxonomy): Bacteria > Bacillota > Clostridia > Oscillospirales > Oscillospiraceae > Evtepia. The sequence goes on from JAVVSI010000072.1 coordinate 5,841, forward strand.
TCCATCCGGGATGACAAATTCGTAATTCCAGCCGGTGTATTGAGAAATTTCCATCAAATAGTCATATGTGTAGCCGGAAAGCTGTCCATCTGCGGAAGATTCCGTTAAACGAGGCTGTTGGGGGAATCCAATACGAATTGTGGTAGATTCTTCAAAAGAAGCGGCGGCCGGAACACAAAATAGGAGTAGGCAAACAAGTATCATTTTCAGGGTTCTATGCACAGATATCACCTCTTACTTCGAGAAATATTTAGGAGGGTA
>JAVVSI010000073.1:0-6050 GCA_036654315.1 Evtepia sp.
CGTACCCCAACGGGCGGTGCAGTGGAAGTGGTTCTTTTGATTGATCGCGGGGAGAAAGTCTGGGAATGTCTCGTACGCCCGGGTCGAAAACTACGAAAAGGAACACGTCTTTCTTTTGGTGAGGGTGCCTTGACAGCGGAAATAACGGCAGTACTTGAAAATGGGAATCGTCTGATTCGTTTTGATTATGAAGGTATCTTTCTGGAACTTTTAGAAAAACTCGGGAAAATGCCTTTGCCACCTTATATCAAAGAAGAATTGAATGATAATGAGCGATATCAAACAGTGTATTCGAAAGAAATTGGTTCTGCCGCCGCACCCACAGCGGGATTGCATTTTACGACTGATTTGTTGGAACAGATCACTCAAATGGGCGTTTCTATCTGTTATGTGACACTTCATGTCGGTTTGGGTACGTTTCGTCCGGTCAAAGAGGACGAGATCACGGATCACAAAATGCACAGCGAGTATTGCATCATACCGGCTGAGACAGCGCAAACCATCAATCAAACAAAGCAGCAGGGGGGACGTGTGATCTGTGTCGGTACAACATCTTGCCGTACGCTTGAGAGCTGGGCAGACGAAACCGGAACACTTCACGAGTGTGCCGGATGGACGAATATTTTCATTTATCCCGGATATAAATTCAAAGTATTGGATTGTTTGATTACCAATTTTCATCTTCCTGAGTCCACCTTGATTATGCTTGTTGCCTCTTTAGCAGGGCGGGAAGCGGTGCTTACCGCGTATGAAGAGGCAGTTCGAGAACGGTATCGTTTTTTCTCATTTGGGGATGCGATGTTTATTTATTGAAAAACGTGACAATCGTAGCAATGAAAGAAGGGAATTACTTTATATGTTTCAACTCCTGAAAACCGAACATCACGCACGTCGTGGGGTTCTCACTTGTGCGCACGGAACTGCGCAAACACCTGCTTTTATGAATGTCGGGACACAGGCGGCAATCAAAGGTGGGGTTTCTTCCCACGATTTAAAGGAAATAGGCTGTCAGATTGAGCTGTCAAACACCTACCACTTACATCTTCGCCCCGGGGATGAAGTGATTCGGGAACTGGGTGGACTTCATAAATTCATGGACTGGGATGCGCCTATTTTAACGGATAGTGGAGGTTTTCAAGTATTTTCTCTCTCAGGTCTGCGTAAAATCAAAGAGGAGGGTGTCACTTTTGCATCTCACCTAGATGGTCGACGTATTTTTATGGGGCCGGAGGAAAGTATGCAAATTCAATCCAACCTTGGCTCTGATATTGCAATGGCATTTGATGAATGCGTAGAAAATCCATCACCCTACGCCTATGTCAAAGACTCCTGTGAACGGACACTTCGCTGGTTAGAACGCTGTAAGGTAGAACATGAGCGATTAAATGCCTTGCCTGGCGTAGTCAATCCGCAACAAATGCTATTTGGAATCAATCAAGGTGGGGTTTTCCCCGATTTGCGTGTCTGGCATATGAAAGAAACAGCCAAAATCGACTGTGAAGGCTACGCCATTGGTGGGTTAGCAGTGGGAGAAGAGACGCAGGTCATGTATGATATCATTGACCTTGTGGAGCCCAATATGCCGATAGAGAAACCGCGATATTTAATGGGTGTCGGAACGCCACTGAATTTGCTTGAATGTGTTGACAGGGGAGTGGATCTATTCGATTGTGTCATGCCCGCGAGAAATGCAAGACATGGCAAGATTTATACTTGGAATGGCGTCATGAATCTGAAAAACGAAAAGTATAAAACCGACCCACGCCCAATAGATGCGAATTGTAATTGTCCCGTCTGTCGATCTTTTTCAAGGGGATATTTGCGTCATTTGTTTGCATCGGGAGAAATGCTTGCCATGCGACTGGCCGTTCTTCACAATTTGTATTTTTATAATGAGTTGATGTCTCGTATCAGAGCGGCTTTGGATGTCGGAGAATTTTCGCAATTCAAAGCGGAATACACGCAAAAACTTGCCATCAAGCTTTAAAATTTGCGAAAAAGGCTTGTCAAAAATGGTAATACAACGTATAATAGAGTTTACGTCATAAATAGAGCGACACCCAATAATGGAGGTAATTGATTTTGGAAACAGCGATTATACTACTCGCAATTGTTTATTTTGCAATGTTTTACTTTATGAAAATGCGCCCGGAGAAACAGAGAAAAAAAGAAAAAGAAGATATGCGCAAGAGTCTTGCTGTCGGCGATGAAGTCACAATGATTGGTGGCGTAATCGGGACGGTGTGTGCGGTGAAAGAGAATACCGTTGTGATTGAAACCGGTGCGGATCGCGTCCGTCTTGAGTTTGCGCATTGGGGCATTATGGAACGTGGCGTGATTGCCAAAGACGATAAGTAAGACAGAGTCTACTGCATAAACCAAAACCTCCCGGCATAGGATGAAACAGACATTCTATGCTGGGAGGTTTTTTCATGCAAGGCAAAGAAGAGACGAAATTTTCGCAAATTTTAATCTCCATTATCGTTGGGAGTATTTCCACCTTGGTGTTGTGTGCGCTTCTGTTTGTTGTTTTATCTGTTGCAGTTTCCTTTGATCTGATCCACCAAAATATGATGAACGGTCTTTGTGTTTTTGTTTGTGCATTGACTTCATTTATAGGTGGTAGAATTGCTGTGAGTAGGGGAGTGTGGAAAATTTTTCCGACCGCAGTCATGACCGGTACTGTACTGTGTCTTTTCATTGTCATGGTTAGTTTGATAGGCGAGCCGACATTGGAATCGAATCAGTGGTATATTTTGCTTGCTGTGTTTTTGGGTAGTAGTTGTGCGGGACTGTTTTCAAAAAGGAAGCGTCGATAAGGTAGTTTTTAGGTTGATGCACTGGAGGAGAAGTTTATGAAAAAGCATACAGATCAAAGTAAATACATACTCATTATGATCTCACTTTGCTTTCTGCTTGGGGGCGTGATCGGTTGCTTTTTCGGCAGTCATCCAACGGAATCTATGACAAACTACATCAATCATTTCTTTCAAGCGGCAAAAGAGGGGAGTGTGGTAGCCCCCGGCTTACTGGAAGCAAGCTGGACTATTTTGCGCTGGCCACTTCTTGTGATTGCCTTGCATTTTTCGTTTGTTGGCTTAGTCGGTATTCCGGTTTTATTTGTTGTACGCGGCTTTTTGTTGGCGTTTAATATTGCGGCTTTTGCGAGTGTATTGGGAGATGCGGGGATTCCGTTTTTACTTCTGGGTGCTGAAAGTCTGTTGAGTATTCCTGTCCTATTTTTGCTTGGTAGCTATGGAATTTCAGTTTTAATACGACCGAAACAAATTGCGGTCAGTCGTAAGAAGTCGGATAAGATAGTATACATGAGAGGCATTGTCATATGTGGTGGGTTATTGTTGTTTTGTATTATGTGGGAGCAGTTTGTGACGCCGATTTTGTTGCGAGGTGCGTTTTAAAAATGCGAAAAACGTCACCAGTCCGATCATGAAAGTCTTTCGTAACGTTGCGGTCTTAGCTCGTTTTCTTTTTTCGCTTACTCATTGGATTCGCTGCTGCTGCAATTCTCAAACCCTCATTATCAACATGCGTATAAATCTGTGTGGTATTCAAATTATCATGACCCAAGACATCTTGCAGCGTACGAACATCCACGCCATTTTGAAGCATCAGTGTTGCGGCTGTATGTCTGAGTTTATGGGGCGAAAAATGAGCGGCATCGAGTCCGGCACGGAGTAAGGTTTTATCTACCATTTTTTGTACACTTCGAACATTGATCCGACGGTGGTTGCGACTAATAAAAAGAGCGTCTTTATCTTCCGGTTCAATATGTTCGGAATCGCGTACCAGAAGGTAATCATCCAAGGCTTCTTGACAGGAATCACTCAAATAGAGGATACGTTCTTTATTTCCTTTGCCGCGGATTCGTATGGAATCTTCCATCATATCGGAAAGATCCAAACCGGTTAATTCAGACAGACGGATGCCGCAGCTTAGAAATAGGAGAATAATACAATAATCCCGTGCCTCGAAGGCACCGGTCACTGCATCTAATAAACGGTTTGATTCAGACTCCGAAAGATAGTGCGGCAAGGTTTTTTTGAGTTTTGGTGAATCCAGAGACAAAAGCGGATTTGCCTCCAGAATGTGCATTGTTTTTGTTAAGTAGTTGTAAAAGGAACGAAGCGAGGCTTGTTTACGTGCTTTGCTTTTTGCAGATAGACCATTGGTGTGTGCGCCGACGCGTTCATTTGATAAAAAAGATAAGTAGTCTAACACATCGGTCATTGTAACGGAGCGAATCATATCGAGGTCGACATTCAAGATCGTGATCTCATCAAATGGGATTTTTCGCAGTTCCGGATTACGGGATAGATTGAGATAGCGAAAGAACATTCGTAGATCTAAAAAGTATTCTTCAATGGTTTTTGGAGAATGGACTTTAATCGTCTGATGATAGGATAAGAAGTTGCGTAAGATAGGAGGAGCTTCTAAACGGTAGTCAGCGGCCATATTCAACATCTCCGAATTCTCAACTTCGCAAAACTGGCATTTTGCGAACCAAAATTTATGGATATAATTGGGCGTGTGGTTTTTAGCGTTACCCATATCCCCCAATCAATAATTCCGTAGATTTGGGTTATACTAAGCTTGTCTTTGAAATCCTAGTATTGGAGGTTATGAGATTGATTCTCTGTACAGATCCCTGTATTTATCAAAAGGATGGCTATTGTGTTTTAACGTCCGCAGTCTCTGCCGGATATCCAACACATGATTGTGTTCATTTTTTACCGAATGAGTCCGAACGATTCGGAATGGAGTTCAGAAAAACTGTGGACTGCTCTTCTTACGACAAATCATAACAAAAATGATTATAGTATCGTGGCGAGTGCTTCGCGGACATTTGTAACGGAAATGAGCTGTAGTCCCTTTGGGGGTGTCAAAGCATTTTGTTTTTCAGGAATGATACACTTTGTAAATCCAAGGCGTCTGACTTCGGCCAATCTTTGATTTAAACCATGTACACTTCGTAATTCACCCGTCAGTCCAATTTCTCCGATGGCGACCAAATCACTTGGGACAGGCTTATCTCTGAAACTGGATGCCATTGCAAGGATTCCTGCCAAATCTGCGCCCGGCTCATCGAGTGAAAGGCCGCCGATGACATTTAAATAGGCATCGCAGCTTCCGACCAAGAGTCCCCCACGTTTTTCTAAAACGGCGAGTAAGAGTAAGGTTCTGTTGTAATCAAATCCGTTACTGGTTCTTCTTGGATTTCCGAAAGCAGAAGGAACAAGCAATGCTTGAATTTCTGCTAAAACCGGACGTGCGCCCTCCATCACGCAAGTGACACAAGTGCCGGGTGCTTCTGTGACACGACCTGATAGGAGCATTTCGGATGGATTTGGAACTTCGCGCAGTCCCCTATCCCCCATTTCAAAAACCCCGATTTCGTTTGTGGCACCAAAGCGATTTTTTGCAGCGCGCAAAATGCGATATGCCATATGTTGATCGCCTTCGAAGTATAAAACACAATCCACCATATGTTCGAGTACTTTTGGCCCCGCAAGGGATCCCTCTTTGTTGACATGACCGATGACAAAAACGGTGACCCCCTCCCCTTTCGCCAATTGCATTAAGGACATGGTGCAATCCCGCACTTGCGAAATACTACCGGGAGATGCGGACAAATCCGCACGATAAAGTGTTTGAATGGAATCGACGATCAAAATATCCGGCTGTAGCGATTGCACTTCCGCAATCACGATATCCAAGTTATTCTCTGCATAGATATAGAGGTCTTGGCTATGTGCGCCGAGTCGTTCGGCGCGTAGTTTTAATTGTTGTTCAGACTCCTCGCCCGATACATAGAGGACGGTGGCATTTTTGCAAAGAGAATCGCAAATCTGTAACATAAGGGTTGACTTCCCGATGCCCGGCTCGCCACCGATTAAAATAAGCGAACCGCGTACAGCACCACCGCCTAAAACGCGATCCAATTCTGCGAGTTCAGTTTTGAATCTGATTTCCTTTGTCGTTTCGATTTCCGATACTTTTTTTGGTTTATTGCGCGGTGTGTTATTTAAAAC
>JAVVSI010000074.1:0-6039 GCA_036654315.1 Evtepia sp.
AACGGTTGTCCAGTTTCCGGAACCCGGGATGGTGCGGATGGCGGAAGCGGTCTTAGGAAGGCTTCCCCAAAAATGAGCTGGCCGAACTTGTTGATACAAATCCGGCACGCAGTCTCGGCCCTGCACTGGATCTGCCAAGCTATCAATTAGTCGTGCCGGGCAAAAAGTTTTATATTGGAAATTACACCCTGGAAGCAATCGCAGCACCCGGTCATACACCCGGTCAACTTTGCCTTTGGATCGCGCGTGAAGGCGTCATGTTCACAGCCGATCACGTCTTATTCGACATTACACCAAATATCGCTATGTGGCCGAATATGCCGGATGCACTGGGGAGTTACTTGGATAGTTTAGGTAAATTTAAAAACTTTGAAGTAACACTCGCCCTACCCGGTCACCGCGAAACAGGTGATTACTATGCGCGCATTGATGCACTCTTGGCACACCACAACCACCGTATCGCCGAAACAAAACAAATCGTGCAATCACATCCCGGTCTGCTTGCGTACGAAATTGCCGGACTTATGACTTGGAAAATTAAGGCTGACACTTGGGATCAATTCCCCCTCATTCAAAAATGGTTCGCCGTCGGCGAATGTCTCTCCCATCTTGATTATTTGCGCCAACGTGGAGAAATAATCCGACTGACAAACGGTAACGTACATCGCTATCTGCCTGCCTCTCATCCTCAAAAGCTGAGCTGAATTTTTCTTTTGTCTTTGTCAAACAGAAAAAACAGTTGCCATAACACAAAATAAACGCTACTATAGACACGGATGTCCAAACCAAATTGGACAATCCAATGATCCAAAAGGAGAAAACAACAACAATGATCACTGTTTCCGACCTCAGCCTGTTCTTTTCGGGGCAGGCTCTCTTTAAACACGTTGACCTGAAATTTACACCCGGCAATTGCTACGGTATTATCGGCGCAAATGGTGCCGGAAAGTCTACTTTTTTGAAAATACTTTCCGGGCAGCTTGACCCCTCCAGCGGCAGCGTCATCATCCCTCCCAAAATGCGTATGTCAGTACTCAAGCAGGATCACTTCGCCTTTGACGATTACACCGTTCTCGACACCGTTATCATGGGTAATAAATCCCTTTATGAGGTCGGAAACGAAAAAGATGCCCTTTATGCAAAAGAGGACTTTAGCGATGAGGACGGCATTCGTGCCGCTGAACTGGAAGGCCTTTATGCCGATATGGGTGGCTGGGAATCCGAAAGCGATGCTTCCCGCCTAATCCAAGGCCTTGGCCTTTCCGACACCATCCTGTTTCAGCAGATGGGTAGCATTACCGACAGTGAAAAAGTCAAAGTGCTATTGGCACAAGCCTTATTTGGCAAGCCCGATATTATCCTCCTCGATGAGCCAACAAACCAGCTGGATATTACAGCCGTCGAATGGTTAGAGGACTTTTTGATCGACTACCACGGTACCGTGATCGTCGTCTCTCATGACCGTTACTTTTTAAACAACGTCTGTACTCATATCGTGGATATCGACTACAATCAAATCAAACTGTATGTGGGAAACTACGAATTCTGGTACGAATCCAGCCAGCTGATTCAGAAAATGTTAAAGGCGCAAAATAAACGCACAGAAGAAAAAGCCGCCGATCTTCAAAACTTTATCACTCGTTTCTCCGCCAACAAATCAAAATCCAGACAGGCAACAAGCCGTAAAAAACTTTTGGATAAACTAACCATAGAAGATCTGCCCGCCTCCTCTCGCCGCTATCCCTTTGTTGGATTCAACCCCGATCGTGAACCCGGTAAAGAGATCTTGGAGACAGATAAACTCTGCAAAACAGTCGATGGTGAAGTCGTTCTGAACAATATCACCTTCCGTCTCGCCCGCACCGATAAAGTTTGCTTTTTAAGTTCCAATGAACAACCCATCACCGCACTCTTCAAAATCATCGCAGGTGAGGAAGAAGCGGACAGCGGTACCCTCAAATGGGGCGAAACGACAAGTATGTCCTACCTCCCCAAAGATAACGGCGCATTCTTTGACGATGTCAATCTCTCACTCATCGACTGGCTACGCCAATATACAATCACAGAGGACACAGATACCTTCTTGCGTGGATTTTTGGGACGGATGCTCTTTTCCGGTGACGATGTCCTCAAAGCAGCCAAAGTGCTTTCCGGTGGTGAACGCGTACGCTGTATGCTCTCCCGTATGATGCTTTTCGGCAGTAACGTCCTCGTACTCGATCAACCTACAAACCACTTGGATCTGGAATCAATCACGGCTGTCAATAACGGTCTTGTGGATTTTAAAGGTGTTGTGATCTTCACCTCACATGACCATGAATTTATTCAGACCATTGCAAACCGTATCATTGAAATTACACCGGATGGTATCATTGACCATAAGGGAACTTATGAGGAATATCTTGCACTGAAAAAAAATCGTTCCTAGAAAATAACTTAAAAAAGCTGCTTTCGGGCGGCTTTTTTTACTTTTCCCTTGACGTCCCTATCACTGATACGATAAAATGAATTTCGAAAGGAGCGTTGTTTAATGAAAAAAACTTTACTCTGTCTCTTGCTCTCTTTGTTCTTCCTCGTCTCGGCTTCCGCCACAGGGAAAACAGAGCTGATCAAAACGCAAACCCTCAAAAATACCCCTATCTCTGTGCAAGCTACCTACAATGGCATTGCGGGCGTCCTTCATACTGAAATGCAGTTTTATCTGCCCGCGAAAGGAGAACGCGCCCTTGAAACGCATTTGATTGATCTTCCTGTGATCACACTAGGTTCCACTTTCGTTTTCGATATTCTCTCCGGAGGCCATACAAAACCATTCTCTTCTGTTGGGGGAGAGGCATTCCCGGGGATTGAGGGCGGTTCTGCTTATATTGTCAATGAAGAATATTCTACTGCGGACGATGCCTTCGAAGCACTCGGCTTTGTCCCACTGCGCTACAGTGAATCCAAAAATCAATTTGTTGTCCAAAACGACCGCGTCACGATCTGTGACCTAAACCAAATACGGATCGAAGCAGATGCCTGGTCTGACTTTAGCGCAAAACTGTCGCCATCATTCGGTATGTATATCGTTCTCCCGGAAGAAAAAATCCATACCTTGGATTGGGAAAAAACCTACTCCACCAAAGAACTCGATGAACTTTTGCATCTACCGAACAAGGAAATTTCGTTCGTTATAGATCAATCCAAACCCATCGGGAAAGAGGGTGTAGCCTATCGTCTCACTGCCTCCAACTATACACTCCATGAGGTCAACTCGCCTTATGCTCTCCTCGTCTATCGTCCAAAAACCGACGTCTCCCCATTTCACGCGCAAATTCACTTCTTTGATATCTATCTTGCAAGCGGTCAAAGCAAACCATACCCCTTTCTCTCCCGCTACCCCGACCTCTCTTCCTCCGATTATCGCTTTTACTGGATCAAATTCGACAGCGATGCCGAATTGCGTCGCTTTCAGCGAAATGCCCCCCTCGACCGGCAAAATGAATCCCTGATTACAGACGAAGCTTGGATTTTATCGACATTCCCGCCAACATAATATATCCCTGAAAAAGGAACGACACGCACCCAAAGGCGCGCGTCGTTCCTTTTTTGTTATGATGCAATCGGATTTGCCGCGAAATAATAAAAGCCATCGTCAGGCACAGCGGCACCACCTTCGGGATCTTGTTCGAATCGCGACTCACAATCGGATTGTACCTTAGCAATCATATCCCAGCCAACCGATAGAGACCACTCCTGTCCCGCCGCCTGCGCACACAATTGCAACAATTCATCTACCAGCGGTGCATTTTCCTTCACAAACTCGCTGCGCACCACAAGACATTTCTGATCTGCTTCTGCGTCAGAAATAACACCCAATGCCTGTATTTCTCCCGATTTTTGAAACAGTTCTACTGCGTCTTTTGTTGATAAAACCGCCATGTCCGTATCGCCTTTCTCCAAGGCCTTACGGCTTTCCTCATTTGTTTTCGCCACTGTAATCACCATTTTATCCGGCGAAACCTGCCCACAGGCTTTTACAAAAACGCTGTCTGTTGCAATCAGGCGTGCTGTTCCATCTGCCTGCACCTCTTTGTCCCCACAGCCACACAGTAAAATTAACAATAAAATCGGGACCATCCACTTTGTTTTCATATAAAATGCCCCTTTCTTTCCTCTATTCTGCTTTTATTATAGCAAATTCCTTGAAAATGTCAACGCAAGTGTTTGTTTCTTTCATTTTGGTTACAATAGATTCATAAAATTTATCTTGATCCTCGGCATCAAATTATGTATACTATATCAATATTCACTCATTTCGTGCCACATTGAAGGAGGCCCCTGCTTTGCAGAAAAAAAGAAAACTAAAAAAGGGCTATCGCGTTTTGCGTGCTATTTATCGACTTTGCGTTGTTGTTGCATCCATCGTCGTCGTTCTTTACATCGCTTCCCGCTTTGCCATAAAACCGCCACCCATTGAGGATCCGGTACTCGCCAATCCCACCACAACTCCAACTGCCACTGCAAGCGAGGAAACAGATGATCCCGACGTCAGACAAGGTTCCCATGAACGCCGCAAACAGGTCTATACCTTTCTCCTCGCAGCCAGTGATGACGGAAATGGAAATGCGGATACGATCATGGTTTTAACCTACGACATCCCAAGTCAAAAAATCGGCATAATCTCCCTGCCGCGTGATACACTCATTCAGGCCTCCACCCCTAAAATCAATGCCACCTACAGCAAGGGAATTGAGCATTTGGAAGATGCCGTCTCTGATCTCGTCGGCTTTCCTATTGATTATCATATCTCCATTGATATGAAAGCATTCGTCGAAATCGTGGATGCAGTCGGCGGCGTCGATTTCGAAATCCCCATCAATATGAACTACGACGATCCCACACAGAATCTTGCCATCCATTTCAAAAAAGGAATGAAACATCTCAACGGGAAAGATGCACTCAAAGTTGCAAGATTTCGCAAAAATAACGACGGCGGCGGTTATCTGAACTCCGATATCGACCGTACACACACACAACATCAACTGATGATGGCAATTGCTTCAAAAATCACCTCTTGGTCCGGTGTTACAAAATTAAATCAGTTTTTAGACATTTTTTCAAGCTACATTGAAACCGATTTGACCAGCAGCAATATTGCCTATTTTGGCTCCAAAGCACTCAGCCTCAATCCTTCGGAAGATGTCTCCGCCAACACCTTGCCCGGCGATGGCGATGTCACTTATCGTGGCTATCGTTGGTGCTACCAACTCCACGAAGAAGAAACGCTCGCCCTCTTAAACCAACTCGTCAATCCATACACAGAAGATTTGTCCTTAGACGATACCAATATCTTTCAAGCGCGGACAAACAAACCCGCCAATTCAAACCACGACCAGTCAACAAAAACCTCAAACTCCGACAGAACGTGATCTAATCACAGAAATTTCGTCATTGATCGGGTATACTATAGAAAATGAAACATAAAAGGAGATTTTTCTTATGTCTGTACAAGTCATTACTACAAAAGATTTTAATACTGAGGTTCTGCAATCGGACAAGCCTGTTCTCATTGATTTTTGGGCCGGTTGGTGTGGCCCCTGCCGTATGCTCTCCCCCGTTGTGGACGAACTCGCCGCCGAAGTTGACTCTGTCAAATTTTGCAAGGTCAATGTGGACGAAGAACCCGAACTCGCTGCCAAATTCCGCGTCATGAGTATCCCTATGCTGGTTCTCATGAAAGATGGAAAAATCGTCAGCCAATCCGTCGGTGTGAAGCCGAAAGAGGCTGTGCGTGAGATGCTTTTAAAATAAATTCATTACAGTGGCTCTCTCGAACTCTTTTGAGAGAGCCACTGTAACATCCAACAATTGTCAGGAGAAGTTTATGCCAAACGTCATTATTATCGGTTCCGGACCTGCCGGTATCTCAGCCGCTTTATATACCGCCCGTGCAGGGATTCCCACTATGGTGATCAGCAAAGGACGCGGTGCCCTTTCCAAAGCGGATCTCATCGAAAACTATTACGGTTTCGCAGAACCTATCTCCGCCGCAAATCT
>JAVVSI010000075.1:0-6028 GCA_036654315.1 Evtepia sp.
AAGAGAGTGGGCGCAAGTGTTTGGCGAAAATCCGATGTAGCGTTTCAGTCCAAATGAATAAGGGCTACTCAATCAATCAATAGGAGGTACATAAGCGATGTATACGATTTTGGTAGTTGATGATGCGTTTTTTATGCGTAAGATGGTGCAAACGTACCTGAATAAAGCTGGGTACGATACATTTATAGAGGCAGAGGACGGACAAAAAGCCGTTGATTTTTATGAAGAGACAAAGCCGAGTCTGGTTATTATGGATATTACAATGCCCAATATGGATGGCATAGAGGCATTGCGGCGGATCAAGAGCATAGATCCCGATGCAAAGGTTATTATGTGTTCCGCCTTGGGTCAGGAATCTATGGTGATGGAAGCGATTAAACTGGGTGCGCTCGATTTCATTGTGAAACCATTCAAGCAAGATCGTATCATTCAAACCGTTTCCAGGATTCTTCCACTCTGAGCATGGATCAGCAATTTAGAAAAGTAAGGAGATCGTCATGGCCTTGACAAATTATGAGGGATTAAATGCCCTACAATTGGATGCCTTGCGTGAAATTGGGAATATCGGATCCGGAAATGCGGCTTCGGCACTGTCTACGATGCTGGATTATCCGGTTACTATCGCAGTACCGGCCATTAAAATTTTGGATTACGACGCAGTGGTGCAAAGCCTTGGTGGACCGGAACAACTACTGGTTGGAATTCTTCTCTCAATGAGCGGTGACGCTACGGGTATGATTATGTTCCTGCTACATAAAGAGTTTGTCAGTATGGCACTCAGCACCTTGACCGGTGTTTCGTTTGATATAGACGCGACAGAGGACGAGATGAGTCTCTCGGCGATTCGTGAAATTGGAAATATCATGGCTGCCTCCTATGTGACTGCTATGTCCGAATTCACAGGTCTGAATATTAAAGTGACCGTGCCAAGTCTCTGCATTGACATGGCGGGTTCCATCCTCAGTGTGCCTACGATCTACTATGCCAATATCAGTGATAAAATCATTTTGATTGAAGATGAATTTAACAGTGCCGGTGAGGGGGAGAAGAAATTACCGTCCAGTCATATTCTTTTGATTCCGGATGTAGAGTCACTGAAAAAAATTATGGCGAGTCTGGGGTTGGATGAATGAGCCAGGTCATCATTGGGATATCGGATCAAAACGTGGCGAAAGATGGAGATATTCTGATCACGTACGCGCTGGGTTCCTGTATTGGTATTTGTTTATATGATGATCTTGCAAAGGTAGCCGGACTTTCTCATATCATGCTTCCGACCCATATTGGATTTGATGCATCAGGTACGCAGGCTTATAAGTTTGCGGACACAGCCATTGTCCGGCTGATTCAGAGGATGCAGTTATTGGGAGCGCATGTTTATCGTATGCGGGCAAAAATTGCGGGTGGCGCACAGATGTTTCCCGGTATCAACAATTCATTTCTCTCTCATATTGGGCAGCGTAATATTGACGCTGTGAAATCGGAATTGCGCAGATTAAACATTCCGATTATTGCGGAAGACACGGGGAAAACCTATGGTAGGACGCAATTACTTTATTCGGCAGATGGTAGGATGCTGATTCGATCTGTGAATCAAGAGGAAAAGTTTTATTAAATACAGGACAGCTCTAAAAACGAAGCGTTTTTTAGAGCTGTCCTGTACTGTATCTATACGAAAAAATCAAAGTGGCGGCAGTGTGGGGATATCGCAGCAGGTAAAAAGGATGGTGCGCTGATCGGAATCCGCATAAGTAAAGCGGAGCATTTTTTGATGAATGTGGTGATCGTCATTGAAGATACGAACCGGCACGGTAAAGGTAGGCTGTTGTGTCAATTGCGACAACAGGTTTGGCAAAGCGATGGCAGGTGCAACGCGGTCACGATCCTCGGGGATGACACAGGTATTGATATATGTTGCGACATTGATGGCGTAGTTCCCGCCCATTTTCAAGAAAGAAGTATGTCTGTCGTCCAAGACGGTCATATAGTCACCGGTTTTTGCATCCAAATAAATAATATATTCACAGTTCAGGCTAACCGCTTTTCGCATGATACGGTGCAGGGATCGTTCATTTTCGGCATCAATACATTCAATAAATGCTTTGATTTTTTTAGAGTGAAATTCTTGTACCACTTTTGCGGTGAGAGAAATCCAGTGATAGGTTTTATCAATCATAAACTTTTGATATTCTATTTTATGAAGGGTCACACCGCGATAAAAAGCAGAGATCAAATTTTCACTGCTCATGGTGGCGAGGAAAAGCTCACGCTGTTCGGTGTTTGTGATACTTTGCGCGGTGAGTTCCAGATATTTACTGTGTGAGAGGTAGACAAATTTTTTATAATTTCCGTCATTGGAATAGACGGTATCGACGTTATCTGAGGAAAGGTTGACCCACATAGAGAATAGGGTACCGCCGGATTTTTCGACCGGCTCTGGTGTTGGTGTGTTGTTGAGACTTTTTTGAAGGGTCACGTCTGTGGGGAAAAAGAGGATATAGTAGGAGTTGTTACGTTTTTTAACATATTTCAGTTTTGCTTGTAACCAGATGAAACGGCCGCTGTCAAGGCGGTGGACATATTCACATTCGTCGCTTTTTTTGTTTTCCACGACGCGTAAAATGGCTTTGAGGAGGATGGCACGTTGTTCGACACCCATGGAGAAGGTGTATTCAGTGTTTTTCTCACATTCAAAGAGGGAGGCAAAGGCGGGGTTCGCTTTGACAGAGATCAATGTGTCATTATCCAGACGACAAAGTGAGACGGCTTGGGTGGAGGAATCGAAAATTTCATTAAAGCGGTCTGTTGTGACATCGAGGAGGTCAACAGTCGTACCGGTTTCGAGCATCAGCTCTGCGGAACTGGGGTCGGAACAGATACGACTTTCATATTCTGAAACAGGCATAGGTTTTGCGAAATAAAAGCCCTGCACATAGTCGCAGCCGACTTCGCGCAAGAATTCCACTTGGGAATGGAGTTCCACGCCTTCGGCGATGGTTGTAATGTTGAGCCATTTTGCCATACGAATGACAGCGGCGACGATATTTTCGCCGCGTCTGACATCGTGTGTATTGGAGAAAAAGCGCATATCCAATTTAATGACATCGACGCTGATATCTTTGAGCAGATTGAGGGAGGAGTAGCCGCTTCCGAAGTCGTCCATCATGACGACAAAGCCGCGCGCTTGTAATTTAGTGGTTACTTGTGTCACGAATTCCGGATTTGTTGTATAGGCGGTTTCGGTCAATTCCAGATTGAGCAGGCGTGGAGGGATATCGTAACGCTCCACGAGTTCAATAATTTTCTCAGCAATATTGGGGTTAAAGAGGTTTACGCGTGAGACATTGACTGAAATAGGACGTGGCGTACGTCCTTCATCGAGCCATTTGCGAAAGAGTTTACAGGTTGTTTCCCAGACGTAGTAGTCGAGTTGGGTGATGAATCCGTTGCTTTCAAAGAGCGGGATAAATTTACCGGGTAAGATTTGGCCTTTGAGGGGATGATTCCAGCGAACGAGTGCTTCTGCGCCATCGGACAGGTCACTGTCCAGCAGGTATTTAGGTTGGAGATAAATCTCAAATTGTCCCTCACGGAGGGCGAGATTCATATCGTTTAAGATTTCCTGTTCTTCTTGCAATTTCTGTTCCATTTCATCGGAGAAGAAGCAGTAATAGTCGACAATATTTTTTTTACAGGTTTTTGCTGCAATGGTTGCACGATCATACATCTGTTCAATGGGGATGGATGGATTTGTGATAACATAGAGTCCGAAAGTAGGGCTGAGCATATAACTGTGTGCGCCTTGATTGAGATATTCATGCGCCAAAGGGATTCCCGCCATCAATTTATCGTGTCGATAGGGAATGCAGAGGCAAAAGACGTCGCGTTCAATGCGACCGTATGTGCGTGGGAGGGAGTTGCGGGTTGTACTGACGATATTGCTGGCGACGAATTTCAAAATTTTGTCACCTTGTTCATAGCCAAAGAAGTTGTTGACCAATTTGAAATTATCAATGTCGAAGCGGATAAAAACGAAAGTAGTTTTTGGGTATTCGAGGAGCATTTCACGGGTATCGTCAAAAAATTTCGTTTTGTTAAAAATCCGGGTTAGGGTATCGAATTCGGCCATATATTTAATTTGTTGAAAGGAAGTAATATGGCTGCGTTCAATGGCATTTTTGATTCGAAGTTTGATAATTTCGGGGACATCCGATTTGGAGATGAAATCCCATGCACCGAGGTGCAAGGCACGTTGTTCATTTTTAGGGTCATCTTTTCCGGTCAAGACGATGACGGGGATTTTTTTGTAATCAATATTGGCAGAAAGACGTTCCAACAATTCAAATCCGTCCATCACGGGCATGACGAGATCAAGCAGGATAGCGGCGATTTTTCCGTGCAACAATTCGAGTATCGCGAAAGCGCGCGCTCCATCGGTTGCAGTAAACACCTTATATTCTCCGGATAGGGTTGCAGTGAGTTTAGTCAAACTCAGCACGCTGTCATCAACGATCAAGATTTTTTTCTCTATATCCATTATTTAAGAACCCCACATCTAAAACACATATGCAGTGTTTCATAACTGCAACAAAGTCTATCATTTCGCATTGTTGCACGCAACGCATTGTTGCAAGATTTATACTGATAATAATATCATACCATATACTTGATTAAAAATAAACAGTAAAAAGCGGTTTAATGAGATAAAGAAAGGAAGAAAAGGCAGGAAAAACGAATCAAATGGAAAAATCACGCCAATTTTGATTAAATATGGATGAATGAATTGTGCAATATTGGTTGAAATTCCTGTATTTTTATTGAAAAATAGAGACATATTAAGATGGCACGGAAAGCAAAAAACGTGCAAAGCGGCAGGAAAAGAAGGAGTGGTTGTTTGCAGGAAAAGCATTTGAGTGTAAGGTTTATGCTACGGATTTTTCTTTTGACAATAACCGCTTTGTTGCTTGTGCGAGGGTTTAGTATGATGGCGCAGGCGGTGGAGGTAGAATCGCATGTTGCGGTGGTAGAAGAAACGCGATATGTAGTTCCAATGGGGCAAGCGGTTGGGATCAAACTTTTTTCGGATGGTGTGCTGGTGATCGGTCTTTCGGAGATTCAGACCGCACAGCAATCTGCATCTCCGGCAGGAGACTCCGGCATTCGGGAAGGTGATATCATCACGCATATTAACGAGCGTGAAGTCAATACGATTGAAGAAGTGCAAGCGGTACTGCAAGAGTTAGCAGGCGCGCGCATGAGCGTTCGCGTGGTACGCGGAAGCATAGAGACGCAGTTGACGGCACAGGCAGTACAGTGCAGCGCAGACGGCGCGTATAAACTGGGTGCATGGATTAGGGATTCTATGGCAGGAATCGGAACAATGACCTTTTATGAACCGAAGAGTGGTTTGTTTGGAACCTTGGGTCATGGGATCAATGACGTAGATACTTCCATGTTGATGCCTTTGCAGTCCGGTTCGATTTTACGCGCATCGGTATGTGATGTAAAGAAGGGCATGGGTGGCAGACCGGGAGAATTGCATGGTGTGTTCCAAACGGAGCAAGATATTGGTTCACTGTATGCGAATACAGCCGGTGGCGTTTTTGGTCATATGAGTGATCCGACGTTTATGGGATCGGAAAAGCCGGTGCCTATTGCGGAGATAGGGGAGATCAAACCTGGGAAAGCGACGATCCGATCGAACATTTCGGGTGAGACGGTAGAGGAGTTCACGGTAGATATCACCAAAGTATGCCCGAATGCACAGGACACGCGGGATTTGATGATACACGTAACAGATCCCCGTTTAATCAGTGCAACAGGCGGTATTGTGCAGGGAATGTCGGGCAGTCCGATTTTGCAAAACGGCAAATTGGTTGGTGCGGTTACCCATGTATTGGTGAATGATCCCACAAGAGGATACGGTATTTCGATTGAGCATATGATGGAGCGCGCAGAAACGAGATTAGAACGCGTTTCGTAGGAAAATACAAAAATCTCCCATAGCGTAGTGCTGTGGGAGATTTTT
>JAVVSI010000076.1:0-6018 GCA_036654315.1 Evtepia sp.
CATCCTTGGTGGACTCGGCCTATATCAACCCCTCGTTGATCTATGCGGAGCCGGTGCAACCGTCCCCCTCACAGGCTTCGGTTACGCCCTCTCAAAAGGTGTCACGAAAGCCGTCTGCGAATCCGGCTTCCTCGGTGCACTCACAGGCGGGATCACGTCAACCGCCGGTGGCATTACTGCCGCCATCTTTTTCGCCTGTCTCGTCGCCTTGATTTTTAAACCAAAATCAAAGGGTTAAACCTGTCCGCGCATCATAAAATTGTAGCTGCTTGTCTTGTATTTTGCGCATCCAACCGACAAAAAGCAGAATACAAGACGCTACTTTTTCCCCGATTCCGTAACATACTGCTTACAGCACAGGACTCTCCCACTTTTCTCTTACCGTTTCCAAAACCGGAATCAAAATCCCACCTAGGATATTACCCGCGCTAATCACCAGCAGCCTCAAACAGGATGCAAGCGGATCTGAATAGAACGTACCGGATACCAACCAATAGTACATATCGGCCACACTATGCTCTGTCCCACACAGGATAAACACGGCAACACCCAAAAAAAGAGCCAGATATTTTCCGACTTCGTGGGGGTTTGTCATGAAACCATTGACAGCAATGAAAATAAATATATTGCAAAAAAAGCCCAAAATAAACAAACTGATCAAGGGTGCCGCCATTTTTGTGTCAACAAGCGCAGTCGCCACAACATCCAAACCCTTTTCGCCCACACACAGGCTTGTATTCTGTTCTAAAAAAGCAACCAGGGCTGTGCCAATGAAATTGCCGATCCAAATGAGAATCAAGTCCAGTCCATAGCTTGCTACCGATTGATTCGGATGTGCTTTACCATCGAACAGATAACAGGCTTTTCCGGTAAATAAAGCATATTTTCTGGTACAGACAGTAAACAATCCAATGGTAAAAAACAAAGCACCAACAATGGAAGCTCCCGGGAACAGATCTCTGACTCTTAAAAATATCGTCCCACCCAAAGCAATACAGACTCCGGCCAGAATGGAGGAAAGGATCAATGCAGGAATGCGTCTTTTCATACCGCGCCACTCTCTTTCATTTGATTCAAAATAAGTCCCCATTTTAGCACGTTCTTTTCCCACAAACAAGTATTTTACAAAAAACACCTCAGCAGTTTCAAAAAACGCTGAGGTGTCTTTCACCCAGTCAAACAATTAAACTTGACCCAGTGCTTTCGTTTTTTCATACGCTGCTATGACCGCATTCATCGCAGCTGCGCGTACGGCGTGTTCTTCCAAAACGCGGACACCCTGAATCGTACTACCCCCGGGACTGCAAACTTCATTCTTTAGCTCGTCCGGGTGCTTTCCTGTTTCCAGAATCATCTGCGCGGCTCCGATCATAGTCTGTGCGGCATAGGCAATTGCATTCCCTCTCGACAAGCCACAAGCAACACCGCCGTCTGCCAATGCGTCAATAAATAAAAACGCAAACGCAGGACCACAGCCCGATACTGCACTCCCCGCATCCATCAAACTCTCATCTAAATGCGCAAGTTCACCTGCCCCTGACATCACTGCAATGAATTTTGAAAGATCCCCCTCTTTGACCAAATCATTTTTCTCATACAAAATAACACCACTTCCTACGGAAACCGGCGTATTCGGCATGATACGAAGAATGGGACAACGTACCCCTGCCATCTCATCAATTTGAGAAATCTTCAGACCTGCCGCCATGGAAACCAAAATGGGAGGCGTTTTCCGTGCCGACAGAATCGGACGCAAGGTTTTTAGTAAGTTTGCCATTAAATGCGGCTTTACGCCCAAAAACAGAAAACGACTCTCACGCGCCGCCTCTTCATTATCCGAAACCTGACAGCCAATCCGATCTGCTAAAACTTGCGCCTTTTCAGGACTGCGATTCGCCAGTACAATCTGATCCCCATCTACAGATTTTGATGCCGCTCTCGCAAGCGCACCACCCATGTTCCCGGTACCTATAAATCCAAATGTATATTTCATAATTTCTCCTTATCATCGTTTTTGCATAGTTTACCATATTACATCTCTTAACACAAGCGCAAAGAAAACGCAGCTTCCGACAACAAAAGACTATCTCTTGCAATATGCGCACAGAGTGGATATAATAAAGCAATCAAACAATTTGGAGTACAAATGAAAACATATACGAAACATTCTAACAAAATCCTATTGCCCATTCTTATCGCCATTACGCTCTGTTTTATATGGGGCAATTCCCTCATGCCCTCCTCCATTTCCGGCGCATTCAGTCACCGGATCAACGATCTCATCCATACCTTTTTTCAGAGCATGGGAGAAACTTCAACGCAATCAGATGACGGACTTTTGCGTAAAATTGCGCACGCATCTGAATTCGCAGTTTTGGGAATTGAACTTACCCTCCTTTTCTTTCATCAACTGCCCAAAAAATGCGCATCACTCCTCCTCTCCGGTCTATCAGTTGCCTTCATAGACGAAACCATTCAACTCTTTGTCACCGGGCGCGCCGGAATGATCCGCGATGTTTGGATTGATCTTTCCGGGTTTTTTATTGGCTGTCTATTGACTTTTTTACTGCGTACTATCTACCACAGACACCATACGCACTGGGTCTATTAAGGAGACTACTTTGAAACTATCCTCTTTTCTCTACTTCTCCCTCTTCGGATTCAAAACCGTTTTTTTGAAAAAAAAACGCCCTATCCTTGGTACAATTATCCTAACTGATCTATGCAATCTCTCATGCAAACACTGCTCTGTCAACAATATCACAGCAGTCATTCACCCATATGCCCAAATTCAGTCCGAGATGAAACAACTCTATGATATGGGAATTCGCATCCTTTTCTTTTGCGGTGGTGAAACTTTTATGTGGCAAGACAGTGGAAAAACTCTGCGCGATCTGGTCATCGAAGCAAAACATTTGGGCTTTTTTATCGTCAATACCGTCACCAATGGCACCTTCCCACTCAATATTCCGGAGGCAGACCTGATTTTGCTCAGCATTGACGGTGACAGACAGACTCACAATCAAATTCGAGGGGATACCTACGACAGCATCATGCGAAATGTCGAAAACGCTTCCGCAAATAATATCTGCTTCTATATGGCCATCAATCAAATCAACCAAGACACAATTCCGGATGTATCCATGACAGCCAAGCGACTTCAACATGTGCGTGCCGTCTCCTTCAATTTTCATACACCTTATCCCGATACCACCGCCCTGGCTCTCACAAGGGAAGAGAAAAAAGTTTGCTGTGATACCATTGCAAGCATGATGGATGCCGGTGTACCCGTTTTTAATCTGAAAACTGCCTTTCCCTACCTCATAGACAATCATTTCCCAACGCCATGCCATCAATGCGTCGTCATGGAAAATGGAACACTCAGTACTTGCGGACGCTGTATCAATATTGATGGTTTATGCGAAAAATGCGGATACTTTTTCGTCGCGGAGTACACCTTATTATTCAAGGGTAAAATCAAGATAATTGCTGAGATGCTGAAAACGTATCCCAAATACATATGATTGGTGAATTATGAGCCTATTAACAACACTCACCCGTGATTGGTTGACAAGATCCTTACGCCCATTCTCTTTCAAAAATGAATATGATAATGAATTATCATTCCATGACTGCGATCAGCTCGGTCTTTATGTCCATATCCCATTTTGTAAACAACTTTGCTCTTTCTGTCCGTATTGCAAAGTCCTTTATCACGAAAAAACTTGCGACACATACATCGACTACCTGATTCGGGAAATTCATTTGGTCGGTTCCTCCCTGACCGAAAAAAAATCCGTTACCAGCCTCTACTTCGGCGGCGGTACCCCTGCCCTCGCTTCCGGCAGAATGATTGATATCATATCTGCCTTACAACAATATTTTACCATAACCCAGGGCATCGGTTTGGAACTCCATCCGGATAATGTGAAAGAAGAAACCCTCTCCCTGCTCCACCACGCGGGCATCACTAAAATCAGCATCGGCATACAATCGTTTTCCGATAAATTTTTATCCGTCCTCGGTAGAAAAAATTTCGACCCCCAACACATTGCATCTGCCTTACAAAAAGTACACTTTGAAACCGTTTCTATGGATTTCATATTTGCACTGCCGACACAAACTTTCGCTGACTTGAAACATGATATCGAAACCGCTTTCGCCATCGGCGCAAACCATATCGCAATCTATCCGTTCATAGATTTTACCTTTACCGATTCCACTATTGTGCCAATGTCAAAACAGGAAAAACGGGAACTCCTGGATGCTATCACGCGCTACTGTCAATCCATGGGATATACACGAGACTCTATCTGGACCTTTTCTGCGCAACCCAAAGCAAACTATTCTTCCATGACAAGAGAAAATTTCCTCGGCTTTGGCTGCTCTGCTACCACACTGCTGAAAGATCAATTTAAAATCAATACCTTCTCTCTATCCGAATACCGGAACCGGATTGATGCACACACCCTACCCACTTCACTCACACTGCGATTCACCAAACGTCAACGCATGATTTATTTCCTTTTCTGGACCGCGTACACTACACAGGTCGATGCCAAGGAATTCGAACACTTCTTTGGCGTAAAATTAAAGAAAATGTACGGTTTTGAATTCTTCTTGGCAAAAAAACTTGGATTTGTAAATGAAAAACAAGGCGTCTTTTACATGACACTCAAAGGTGCTTTCTATTATCACTATTATGAAAGTTATTATACCCTGTCTTACATTGATAAAATGTGGAGCCTTATGAAAAATGAGCCTTTTCCAAAAGAAATTCGTATCTAACGCAAATCCTTTTCAACTTCCCGCCATAAAGACAACCCCCTCTCGAATACACTCCAACAAAGGGGGTACTATATTATGATAACGGCATGGTTCGTCCTACTACTCAACAGCCTGTTTTTCCCGCTGCGCCTAGGGAATACCGGCTCTTTTCCCCGTCCACTCAAACCAGACGAAGAACGTCTTTATCTGGAACGCTTCGCGGCAGGTGACATGGAGGCACGCAATCAGCTCATCGAACACAATCTGCGTCTCGTCGCTCACATTATTAAAAAATACTACACGCAATCGGGTGATCAAGATGACCTGATTTCCATCGGTACCATAGGGCTGATTAAAGGTATTTCTACTTTTAAAATGGACAAAAAAGTCAGACTCGCTACCTATGCAAGCAGATGCGTTGAAAATGAAGTCCTGATGTACTTTCGCAGTCAACGAAAACTCCAAGGTGAAGTATCTCTATCCGACTCCCTTGATGCGGATGAAGAAGGCAACTCCCTCTCCCTAATGGATGTCATTCGCGTAGAGGACAATATGTGCGACGAACTCGCCGCACGCGATTCTTGTGCCAAAATTCAAAAATGTGTCCAGAACTGCCTCTCTCCTCGTGAAGCTATGATCATTCGACTCCGTTACGGCCTCGATAATCTGGCGCCGCGCACACAACGCGAAATCGCGGCACAATGCAAAATTTCACGCTCTTATGTCTCTCGACTCGAAAAAAAAGCACTGGAAAAACTAAAAATAGAGTTTGAAAAAATTGCAAAATAAAATGGGGCTGAGAGGAAACATAAAAATTGTCGAAACAGGGGCGGGCAGACCCCGCCCCTACGGTTGGAACTGTTATGGGGTGGTTTAAATTTATGACCACATCATTCGTAGCGAACAAGTAGGGGAGGGGTTTGCCCGCCCGAATCTGACGGCCAGGGTTGTTTGGCAGTTTGTGGTGGAGGGGGTGCCAGAATGTTAAAGCAGCGAAAATCAGTTCGTTTGCGTGGTTATGATTATTCACAAAACGGCGCATATTTCATTACAATTTGCACCAAAAATAGGGAATGGTTGTTTGGGAACGTAGGGGCGGGGTTTGCCCGCCCGAATCTATCATGGCAAGGAAAAATTATCGAAACATTTATTTACCAAATACCAAAAAAATACCCAACAACAATCGTTGAACATTCTGTTATCATGCCAAACCATGTGCATATGATTTTGTTGTTATCGAAACAAGGGCGG
>JAVVSI010000077.1:0-6018 GCA_036654315.1 Evtepia sp.
ACCAGCGCACAGGGTGATGCGGAAGTACGCCATTGTTTGGCTGAGAATTTAAATGGGCGATTTGGGACGCAGTATGATATAGATTGTTTTTATCTCACTTCCGGTGCGACCGGAGCGTTATGTTGCACCTTGGCGGCAATGAGCTGTCAGGATGATGAATTTATTGTATTTGCACCGTATTTTCCGGAATACAAAGTGTTTATCGAGGGTGTTGGCGGGAAAATGGTTGTGGTTCCCGCAGAGATTGAGGCGTTCCAAATTGATTTTGAGCTGTTTGAACAAGCCATCAACGAAAATACAAAGGCAGTTTTGATCAACTCCCCAAACAATCCAAGCGGCGCAGTTTATTCTGCCGAAACTGTGACGAAGCTATCTGCACTTCTGGCGCAGAAATCCGCTACATATGGGCATACGATCTGGCTCATTTCCGATGAACCGTATCGAGAGATCAGTTATTCCGACACTGCCTTGCCGTGGATTCCTTCCTATTATACGAATACTGTGGTCTGTTATTCATTCAGCAAATCACTTTCCTTACCGGGCGAGCGAATTGGTTATGTACTGGTGCCCAAAACGGTCGATGACGCACAACTGCTCTATGCTGCCATTTGCGGTGCAGGACGGAACCTTGGATATGTATGTGCCCCGAGTCTCTTCCAACGCGTGGTGGGTGACTGCTGTGGCGAGACGGCGGATCTTTCTATTTATCGTCGGAATCGAGATATACTGCTTTCCCATTTGCGAAAACTGGGTTTTTATTGTGCAGAGCCGGATGGTGCGTTTTATTTATTCCCGCGTTCTTTAGAGGCAGATGCCGCCGCTTTTTGTGAACGTGCAAAAAAGTATAATCTTATTTTAGTACCCGGCGATAGCTTTGGTTGTCCCGCTCATGTGCGGATTTCCTATTGCGTTCCAAGCGAACGAATTGAAAAGTCACTTGACAAATTTGCACAGTTGGCAGGAGAATATCAAACGAAGTAAATTGTTACGAGACGAAACTTGCGCCCATAAAGTAAGATACGCCCCCACTGATCGTAGTGGGGGCGTATCTTACTTATGTGTTATGCAAGGCATCCGTCAAATAACGCCGTACAAAATCCAAACTATAATTTGCGGCCCAAGTGCGGACGCGTTCACGGCTAATTTTTCCGGCGTCTAATTTTTTGACCGTGCAGCCCTCGCAATTGGCAAGCGCGATATAAACAAGCCCGACCGGATTACCATCGGCATCGGGATCGGGACCCGCCACACCGGTGACTGCAATGGCCAGATCTGTTTCGAATACGGCTTTTGCGCCGATTGCCATTGCTTCTGCAACTTCTTTGGATACCGCACCGTATTTTTTTAAAAGGGTGTCGGATACGCCTAGAATCTTACTTTTTGCAGAATTTGCATAAGTGACCGCGCTGCCCTTAAATACGACAGAAGAACCGGCTAAATCGGTTAAACGCTTTGCAATCAGTCCACCGGTACAAGATTCCGCTGTAGAAATGGTCAGATGTTTTTCTTTCAGGAGAGAAAAACAAACTTCTTCCAAAGATTCCACATCGGCACCATAAATTTTATTCCCTAAAATCTGTCGAACTTGTGCTTCAACCGGCGCGATTAACTGCTGTGCTGTCTCCTCATCGTCTGCTTTTGCGGTAATACGAAGCTCTACTTCACCGGCTTTCGCATAGGGTGCAAGTGTGGGATTGGTGAGTGCGTTCATTTCTGTGCGGAGGAGAGATTCCAAGGAAGATTCACCGATTCCGAACACGCGCAATGTACGAGATACAATCATACCATTGGAAAGTGTTTGGAGATAGGGCAAAGCGCGGTAGCGGAACATGGCGGCGCATTCTTTTGGAGGACCCGGCAGCATAATGACATGACAGCCTTTCGATTCGAACGCACAGCCCGGTGCAGTACCCCAGTCATTGACTAAAATGGTGCAATCTTCGGGCAAGAGTGCCTGTTGGAGGTTGTTTTCCGTCATTTCGCGTCCCAATTCTTTGAAATAGGAACGGATTTTGTCTGCGGATGCCTCATCGTAGACCATTTTTTTATCAAAGGCGGCAGCCAATGCTTGTTTTGTGAGATCGTCACAGGTAGGCCCAAGTCCACCGGTTGTGATGATAATATTGGCACGGCCTCGCGCGACAGCAACCGCCTCTGCCACCCGCTCCGGATTATCCCCGACAACGGTGTGATAATAGACGTTAATGCCGAGCGCGGACAGTTCACGCGAGAGCATTTGTGCATCTGTATTTGCGATATTGCCCAAAAGAAGTTCTGTGCCGACCGCGATCAATTCCGCAGTATAGTTCATGGGTTCAAGACCACCTTTTCAATGTTTGCGACTGCCCGTTCTATCAGACCTTCTGCGTCTAACTCTGCTTCCGCAATCGTGATTTCTTCCATTTTGGGATGGATACGAGGGTGCTTGGGTGTGAATACGGTACAACAATCCTCATAGGGGAGAATTGAGGTTTCAAATGTGCCGATACGTCTTGCAATTTGAACGATTTCTTCTTTATCCATCCCGATCAGCGGACGCAGAATGGGAATGGTACAGACTGAGCCGGTCACATGCATTGCATCCATGGTCTGACTGGCAACCTGCCCCAGAGATTCTCCTGTAATCAAACTGTGTGCATTGGTGTTTTTGGCAACGACCTCTGAAATTTTCATCATGAAACGGCGCATAAGCAGTGTAAATAAATCTTCGGGACAGGTACGTCGCAATTCTTCTTGAATTTCAGTGAAAGGAACAATATGGACGGTCAGCCGACCACACCAAGGGGTCAAAAGTTTTGCCAAATCAAGGACTTTTTCTTTTGCTTCGAGTGAAGTGTAAGGATAGCTGAAAAAATGGACAAGCTCTAAGGAGACACCGCGTTTGGCCATCATCCAAGAGGCGACGGGGCTATCAATGCCACCGGAGAGCAGGGAGACAGCACGTCCGCCCATTCCGGTTGGCAAGCCACCGGCACCGGGGACAGGATTGGCGTGGACGTAGGCGGAGAAGTCGCGTACTTCCAGTTGAACGGTGACATCGGGATGATGCACATCCACTTTTAAGTGTGGGAATGCGTCATCCAGTTCGCCGCCGACATATTGGGAAAGTTGAATGGACGACATGGGAAACGATTTATCGGCGCGTCTTGATTCCACTTTGAAGGTGTGTGCTGACATCAGCGCGTCGTAGAGATAGGTCTTTGCTGTTTCCAACATGACGTCCGCATCTTTTTCGCAGGCTTTTGCACGGGATAATCCGGCGACACCGAACAGTTTTTGCATGGCGGTGTAGGCACCGTCGAGATCACAAGTTTGGTCAAGCGGTTCAATATAAGTCGTAGATTGGCGCGAGTAGACGCGAAAGTTTCCAAAAGGG
This sequence comes from Evtepia sp., assembly GCA_036654315.1. Taxonomy (GTDB): domain Bacteria; phylum Bacillota; class Clostridia; order Oscillospirales; family Oscillospiraceae; genus Evtepia. The sequence continues at coordinate 3,377 of JAVVSI010000077.1, forward strand.
CGTAGACGTTTGATGGCGTTGCCCATGAGCTTTTCTTCAAAACCGCGACGATTCAGACCCTTGAGAACCAATTCGCCCATTTTAAGAAGTAGGATTTCATTGTTGTCTTGATTTTCCATAGGATACCCCCAAAGTAATAATTTATGATTGAAATATTAACGGCGCAGATATTCGGATGCACGAAACTGAATTGCTTCTGCAAGATGAGGTGCCAAAATATGAGGTGCATCATCGAGGTCGGCGATGGTACGCGCGACGCGCAAAATACGGTCATAACTCCGCGCAGTCAGTCCCATATTCGCAAACGCACCCCGCAAAATGCTTTCTCCCTGTTTGTCTAACCGACAAAATTCTTTCAATTCAGTTTGTCCCATACCGGCGTTACAGGATGGTCCGGTTTCCCCAAATCGCGTACTTTGAACAGCGCGCGCCTCATTGACACGCACACGGATTTCAGCGGAGGATTCGCCGGCACGGCGAGAGGAAAGCTCGTCGAAATTGAGGGGAGGGACTTCAGCGTATAGGTCGATTCGATCCAGAAGTGGACCCGAGAGTTTTCCGAGGTAACGGCTGACCTCAGTGGGTGTGCAACGACACCGACCGGAGGGATGACCATACCAGCCGCATTTGCAGGGATTCATAGCGCAGACCAGCATAAAACGCGTTGGATATGCCTCCGAACCGGCAGAACGAACAATTTGAATTTTACCCTCCTCGAGCGGCTGACGCAAGACCTCCAAAACATCTTTGTGAAATTCGGGCATTTCGTCCAAAAAGAGAACGCCGTTGTGGGCAAGTGAAATTTCGCCGGGTTTGGGATAAGGGGTTCCGCCGCCTGCCATACCAACACTTGAAATAGTATGATGCGGACTGCGGAAAGGGCGCGTGAGCAGAAGCGGCTGATCTTGAGAAATAAGCCCCATGACGGAGTGAATTTCGGTGGCTTCCAATGCCTCCCGATGCGTCATATTGGGGAGAATAGAGGGGAGCCGACGGGCAAGCATACTCTTCCCGGAACCGGGTGGGCCGACCATTGCGACATTATGTCCGCCTGCCGCTGCAATTTCCAAAACACGCTTGACCGGTTCCTGCCCTTTCACTTCGGAAAAATCGGGTAAATGACAGGAGGTTGGTGTGGACTGCCATGGAGGAGCCGGAATAATCGGTTCGGTTCCGAAAAGATGTGCCACAAGTTGCGGCACTGTATTCACCGGATAAACCGTGATTCCTTCCGCAAGAGAGGCTTCGGCAGCGGAATCGGCAGGGACATAAAGACGCTTGATTCCGGCACGCTGTGCAGCAAGTGCCATGGGTAGCATACCGACCACGGGTCGTAAGGTGCCGGAGAGGGAAAGTTCTCCGACAAACGCGCAATCGGGGTCATATATGTCTAACTGTCCCCCGGCGGCTAAAATGCCTACCAGTATGGGCAAATCGTACACAGTTCCCGATTTTCGGAGGTTGGCGGGCGCCAAGTTGATGGTAATTCTGCTGATTGGAAAAGAGAAACCACAATTTTTTGCGGCAGCACGAACCCGTTCTCGTGCCTCTTTGACTGCGGTATCCGGCAAACCAACGATATCAAAATTGGGCAAACCACTCGATAAATCACATTCTGCCGATACTTCGTAGCCCAAAATGCCGTGCAATCCCAGCGAACGAACCTTATATAGCATGGAGGACATCCTTTCCGTACAGTGCTGATAGCAGGCGAAAAATACGTGGATAGAAAACGCTTCTATAGATCATGCCACAAATTTTGTCCCCTGACAAGAACTTTCGCAAGAAAAGCCGTATGAAATCAAAAGAGATTTTCATAGAAAATGTTTAAAATTTGTGATAGAATGTAGGTGTTTCCGAACATTGGGGAAAAATAGGAGGGCGGATCGTGCTTGAAAGTCCGTCTATTCCTACAAAGAAACCTGTAAAAAAGTCAAACTTTTTTATCTTTCGGCATTATCAATGTTTCCGCTGTCCCATTATGCAAGAAGTTTGGACAGAACTTTCATTTACAAGAAGAAAAGATGATGATAGGATTATTTCAGTAGTGTGCCGATCACTTGGCCGAGGCCGCTCAAAGAGCGCCTCTATTATGATTTGTCCTTTGATTTAGGAGGAGTGTACGACATGGCAAGAAAGCTTAAAACGATGGACGGCAACACAGCAGCCGCCCATGTTGCTTACGCCTTTACCGAGGTGGCCGCAATTTATCCCATTACCCCATCATCCGTTATGGCGGAGCTCGCGGATAAATGGTCCGCAGAGGGACGTAAAAATATTTTTGGTCAACCGGCCAAAATATCCGTCATGCAGTCAGAAGCAGGCGCAGCGGGAGCGGTTCATGGTTCCCTCACTGCCGGTGCAATGACAACCACATTCACAGCATCACAGGGGTTACTCCTGATGATCCCAAATATGTATAAAATCGCAGGCAGTCTCATGCCCGCCGTTATGCACGTTTCTGCCCGCGCACTTGCAACACACGCACTTTCCATTTTCGGTGATCATACCGATGTTATGTCCTGCCGTACGACAGGCTACGCAATGCTTGCCAGCAGTAACCCACAAGAGGTTATGGATTTGGGCGCGGTGGCGCACTTGGCCGCCGTTTCCGGCAGAGTGCCGTTTATGCACTTCTTTGA
>JAVVSI010000078.1:0-5936 GCA_036654315.1 Evtepia sp.
AATCGGCAGATTCCACCTGACCTACTAGGGTCAAATGACTGTCTCCCTGTAAAAGTGGTAGCGCAAGGAGCAAACCGGAGGCATACTGTGATGAGACATCACCGGGCAAGGTGAATGCACCCGCTTTGAGTGTGCCGCTACAGTCAAGCATCCCGGATTTCCGTGTCATATGGACACCATGCATGGATAAGGCCGCTTCCAGAGGAGCCAGAGGACGTTCCGATAGTCTTTTTGACATCCGGAAGGTCGCATGCATCCCCAACGCACAGACAATCGGCAATAAAAAACGCAAGGTAGAACCGCTTTCCCCACAATCCAGTCTGTGAGGTTCGGATCGTTTCCCACGAACCTGACTGATGGGTGTGATGAAAAAACAACTGTTCTCATATTGAATCTCAGCTCCCATACTCACAAGACAACGTACCGTTGCGTCAATATCCTCCGAGGTATCCGCGCAAAACAAGCGCGTTGGCGTTTGGGAGAGCGCGGCACAAATGAGTGCGCGATGTGCTTGCGATTTCGAGGATACCGCCGCAATCCGTCCCTGAAACGCAGCCGGAAAAACGGTAACCGTCATGCTTTCACCCCCAAGTCAATCCAATACCTCAATTCATCCAAACCAACACGGCGCAATACACATTGCCCCACTGCCGTCGGCACAACCAGCGTAATCGTATCACCGCCGCGTTTTTTATCCGACAGTGTATGCTCAAAAATAGTTTGTGTATCAAATTCTGTCGATTCCGGCAGACCATAACGGCGCAGGAGTCCACGCAGCACGGTCAGACATTCCGCCGGACACAGATTCTGACGCGTTGCTGCACGCGTTATGACCTCCATACCAATTGCAACAGCCTGACCATGTGAAATCTCGTACGCACTGCATACTTCCAGTGCATGCCCAACCGTATGACCAAAATTGAGCAGTTGTCTGTTTCCTTGATCGAATTCGTCCTCTGCAACCACTGCCGCTTTCATTGCAACACAGTCTGAAATAATAGACGCTATCTCTTGTTCGCTTTCCAATTTTTCCAAAAGCGACGCATTTCCAATCATACCGTATTTTATCACCTCTGCCCAGCCATCTGCCCAATTTTCTTTTGGCAGTGTTTTGAGCATACGCGTATCACAGAGAACAAAACGCGGTTTATAAAATGCACCCACCAGATTTTTTCCTGTGTTTAGGTTAATTGCCGTTTTTCCCCCAACTGAGGAGTCTACGGCCGCGAGTAGCGTTGTGGGGACTTGTACAAAGGTGATCCCACGCTGATAGGTCGCGGCGGCGAAGCCGGTCAGATCCCCGACGACACCCCCACCGAGTGCAACAAGCCCATCCGTCCGTGTGATCTGATTTTGCGCTAAAAATTCCAAAAGCTCAAAATACGTTTTCCCCGATTTCGACTGCTCCCCTGCCGGAAATACAAACGATAACACGGCAAAGCCGGCACGTTTCAGCGAAGTCGCCGCTTCCTCCAAATAGAGTGGTGCAACCTGTGTATCGGTCACCACGACGATTGTTTTTGCTTTTTTGTCTAACTTCTCACCCAGTTCTCTGATATCAGCCCCGATCCACACCGGATAGTTATGATCGACCGAAATTGTCGTCATGTTCTACCAGCTCCTTTCTGCATCTCCCCTCATAGAGGAGATCGCGTAACGTGTTAAAGTCGTTTGTCTCAATTGCCTCTCTGTATTTTTGCATTTCTTTCAGGAATACGTCAAGCTCAAACAGTAAATTTTCTTGATTTTCCAAAAAGAGTTCGGCCCACATATCCGGATTCAGCCATGCTACACGCGTCATATCCTTATAGCTTCCTGCCGAAAATCCCTGATGCGATACCGCTGTGGGACTTTTGATAAAGGCATTTGAAATCACATGTGCCATTTGCGAGGTAAAGGCAATGCGAGCATCATGCTCTTTCGCTGTCGTCACGGTGATCCGCCCAAATCCAACCGGTCTTAATAAGGTTTTGACCCGATCCAGTCGTCTGATATTATCAAAAGAAGGGGGTACAATAACCATCGGTGCAGATTCAAAGAGTTCTGCATCACTGTAGAGAAATCCGGAATTATGTGTTCCCGCCATCGGATGCCCACCCAAAAATGTGAAACCATACTGTTCCGCAATCGGGAAACATGCGGCACAAACCTTTTCCTTTGTTCCACAACAGTCCAGCACAATGGTTTCCTTGTCAATATAGGCTGCCATACGCGTCAGGTAATCAATCACAGCCTGTGGATACAGTGCAATCATGACACAATCACAGGTCTGAATGGAGGTTTCGTCCAGAATACCATCAATGGCACCGGCTATTTGTGCAAAGGCGAGGATGGAGTCATCCTGATCCCAGCCCAGTACGCTCACCGCTTGATCTCTCGAAAACGCCTTTGCCAAAGAGCCGCCGATCAGGCCTAAGCCTACAATTCCGACGCGCATCAGTCAAGCACCTCCCTTAATTTGAAAATTTTCTTTGCAATGTGATCAAATTGTTCCGGTGTCAGAGACTGCGCACCGTCACAGAGGGCATGAATCGGATCATTGTGAACCTCAATCATGATACCATCCGCACCTGCGGCAGCAGCGGCAAGTGCCATCGGCTCTACCAAATTCGCACGGCCTGTGGCATGGCTCGGATCGACGATAACCGGTAAATGTGTCAATTCTTTCAAAACAGGGATCGCCGATAAATCCAAGGTGTTTCTCGTATACGTGGATTCATAGGTTCGAATGCCCCGTTCACATAAAATGACGTTTCCGTTTCCGTTTGCCATGATATATTCCGCGCTCATGAGCAATTCCTTAATCGTACCCGCAAGACCGCGTTTTAATAAAATTGGTTTTTGGAGTTTCCCGATTTCCTTTAACAAATCATAATTTTGCGTGTTCCGCGCCCCCACCTGAATCACGTCCACATCCTCAAACAGAGGAAGGGTTCGGATATCCATGAGTTCCGTCACAATGGGTAAGCCGGTTGCTTTTTCGCTTCCAAGAGCAATCGGATTCCCTCTTCGCCAAGACCTTGGAAGTCATAAGGAGAGGTGCGGGGTTTGAATGCGCCGCCGCGTAAAAACGTCGCGCCTGACTGTTTCACTTTTTCTGCAATTCCAATGATTTGCTCGCGTGTTTCTACGGAGCAGGGGCCGGCAATCAGTCCAAAATGCCCGCCACCCAAGGCGGTCGTTCCGACGGAGACAATCGTATCTTCCGGGTGAAATTTTCGGTTGCAGGCCTTGAATGGATCAGAAACGCGGGTTACACTTTCAACAATGTCAAGACTACGGAGCATATCCATGTCAATTTGCGTTGTATTTCCAATCAGCCCCAGCACAGTTTGATAGGCACCGACCGAGACGTTGACCCCTAATTGCTTTTCTTCTAACCAGTGGATTAAATCGTTCATTTTATCTGCCTGTGCATTTGGTTTCAGTACAGCGATCATATTTATTTCCTCATTTCTTTGTTTTGTAAATGGAAAAACGCCACACAGATCGTAATCTGTGTGGCGTGATAGACGTTATCTGCCCTTGGGAGTCAGAAAAACACAGCACAAATTACCATTACTCATTTCCGTTTTCACAAACGGCGTAGTAATAGTAAGAAACAGTGTTAAAATCAGCTGTCAATGTAAACATCATCTTTGTCCCTTTCCGAATCCACTCCAAGTTTTGACTCATGGTATCACAGATGTGAAGGACTTGTCAAGTGAAATCCCCTTTGCGTCAATATTTTTTGTCACGCGCTACCTTGTCAATTGACAAAAAGATTGTTCTATGTTAGAATCCAAGTCAATTCAGATGCGAATGCACTCATTGGGGTTATCACCATTGTCACATATGGTGGTGACCTTTTTTCATTGTGAAAGGGGTATTTTTATGATTTTATCTGTAGATCTCGGCGGCACAAAGTGTATTTTTGCACTCTATCAAGAAACACAAGGACTTACAGCGGTCAAAAGCGAGCAACACCCCACAAAAGAATTATCATCACTTTCCATCGAGATTAAAAAGTTTTTAGCGCATCTCAATGAACCGATTACGAAAGCCGGCATTGCTTTGGCCGGGGCAATCAAGGACGACAGCTGCTATTTACCCAACCCAAATCTGACCCTCCACTTTCAAGCAGTCAGAGCGGAATTAAGTTTCATTCCGGATATTCGTTTTTATAACGATGCTGAGGCAATGATTTTTGGAATTCGACAGCTTCCCAAGCAAAGTTTATTACCGGTGAAGCAGGGTACAAAATCAAGTACCGGATGCATCAGTCTTTTGGCACCCGGCACAGGTTTGGGGGAATCTTCCCTACGCAATCACACAATTTTGTCCGGGGAAGGCGGCCACTGTGATTTCGCGCCGCAAACACAACTACAGTGGGAGCTTGCTATGTTTTTACAAGCAAGGCAAGACCACGTTTGCTGTGAACAATTATTATCCGGTCCCGGTATTGTCAATATTTTTGATTTTCTGAAAACGAAATATGGGAAACCCAATCTTTCTTATACACCCCAGCAAATCAGTGAAAAAGCACTTTCGCATACCTGCCATCTCTGTGAATCAACCTATCAGTTATTTTTTGAACTATTGGGGGCGGAAGCCGGAAATTTGGCTCTGCGTTCCAACGCCTTGGGCGGTATTTATTTGGGGGGCGGCATTTTGCCAAAAATCGTACCGCTTTTACAAGGCAGTTCCTTTATTGATTCATTTCTAAAGAAGGGAAATTATCGTTTCTTTATGGAACAGATCCCTGTGTATTTGATTCTTGACCCTATGTCTGTTGTCATTGGTGCGGCGCATCTGGCAAACGAACCCACCGAAATGTTTTGTTAAAAAGATCTTCCGAATCGGAACTTTCAATATGATTTCCTTTGTTTGCCGCCAAGTGCAGCAACAAATTCAAAAGTACTTTCTGATCTTCCAATTGCAACTGTTGTTGCAATTCCGATACGGTATAGTCTGTATTGTGATGTGCTTCCAAATAGCTCAAGAGATCATTTTTGAGCGCGATGATCTCAGAGGCGCATTTTTTCCCATGTTCTACGCCGGGTTGATCATAGGCATTGACATTTAACAGGGAGGCAAACAAGCCCACTGCCCTTTCGAACAGGGCAATTAACACGCCCAAATAATAAGCATTCACTTCCGGCAACGAAATAATCACGGATTGCCGACCCGCTTCGGAAAGAGCCTTTTCCGTTCCCAACAAAAAGGCCTGCAAATAATCACCGCCGGTGCTGTTCTCTCCGACGAGAACAGCATCTTTTTCGCGTTCTTTCCATACTTGAACGAAAACAGTAAAGAAATTATTTTCGCCCTCTAAAAGCTGTTGCACAAAAGAGTGCTGATCCGTCGACCCTTTATTGCCCCAAACGCTAAAGCCTTTCTGTACAATATTGCCTTGTCTATCCAATTTTTTACCAATTGACTCCATGATCAGCTGTTGGCAATACTGCGTCAATAGACCCAGACTATCTTTATAGGGCAGGAGTACCATTTGACGCAAGCCCTGTTCCTCTACGAGAGAATACCAAAGACAGGCAATACAGGCGGCAGGATTTTCCTCCTTTTTTCGTGTCATAATATCACAGGCTTTCGCGCCCTCTAACAGTTGTGCAATGTCAACACCCTGCAACGCAAGGGGGAGCAAACCAACAGCGGAAAAAACAGAAGTTCTACCCCCAACCCAATCCCACATAGGAAATCTTGAAAGCCAATGTTCCCTTTGCGCCATACGATCCAGAATACTATCCGCCTGACTGATACTGACAGCCTGTTTTGCAAACTCCAGACCACAATCGGCAAAAAACTGTTTCGTTTCAATCAGTCCGTTTCTTGTTTCGATCGTACTGCCGCTTTTGGAAATCACGACAACCAAACAATGCGCCAAATCGTGTTCCAATTGATCAAAGAGACAGTCCATACCCATGGGGTCGGTATTGTCT
>JAVVSI010000079.1:0-5902 GCA_036654315.1 Evtepia sp.
GACAACCTCTCTCAGAATAGGAGCGCGTGGGTGTCCGGCGATGCGCAAGTGTTCGACAGTGCGCGAGTGTGCGGCGATGCGCGAGTGTCCGAAAGTGCGTTGGTGTCCGAAAGTGCGTGGGTGTCCGGCGATGCGCAAGTGTACGGCGGTGCGTGTGTGTCCGGCAAAGCGCGAGTGTTCGGCAAAGCGCGAGTGTGCGGCGATGCGCGAGTGTCTGACAGTGCGTGGGTGTCCGACAGTGCGCGAGTGTCCGGCGATGCGGAAGTGTCCGGCGATATGTGGGTGTCCGGCGATGCGAAAATTTTGTCAAGCAATCATTACCTTACAATTGGTGTAATCGGTAGCCGAGATGAATACACCGCGTTTTACAAGAATGTGGACGATGGGATTTCCGTTTCGTGTGGATGCTTTAGCGGAACTATTTCGGAGTTTGAAGCGGCTGTGCGTGAGAGACACGGAGATAATAAGCACGCCCGCGTTTATGCGGCGGCAATCGCCCTTGCAAAGCTCCAATTGGATGGATGAAAAACGAACGAAAAGAGGAGTACAGAATGAACCGAACGCCGACGCGCTGACTTAGGATGCAAGAAAACGGAGGTGAGACCATGGTAGCAAGGTGTACAAGCTGCCACCGCTACTGGAACCCGAGCATTTATTGGAAGATCCCGAAAAGCGGGTATGTGTGTCCGGATTGCGACGCAAGGCAGAAACAAAAAGAGCCGCCCAAGGTGATGAAAACACCAAGGGCGGCGAGCGAGGAAAAATCAAGATGCTCATAGTATAGAGCAGAAAGCGAGGAAAGTCAATGGAAAGATACGAAGAAGCCCGGCTTGAGCCGATTGAAGTGGCGAGTTGTAGTTGTGATGAGTGCGGGGGCGAGATCTACGGCTATCGTATGGAAGGCTTGTTTGATCATCCTGTTTGCGCGGAATGCAAGGCAGCGGAGTGGTATCGGGACGCGATGCAGGAAGATCTTGACTTTCTGTGTGATACGGCGAGAAAGATGTACGAATTAGAGGCCAAGCTGAATGAATTCAATCTCAATAGCTACGGTGGCATTGCGCGGAATACGCTCCGAGTATGTCCGCAAAGCGTTGCGCATGATCTCTATGGAATGCCGACCGTTCAGCTTGTAGGGGACGACTGTCTGGAAAAGTATGCAACATTCACAGGAAGCGAGATCAAGCCGATCGAACACCCCTATATTCACTTTCCTTCTTTTGTGTATGATGGTGTGTTGTTTTTTGTGTTTCATAAGGACGAGGAGGGTGCGTCATGAAGTCGAAGCCAATGGAGCGGATCACCGGGGACGCGAGTTTGAAGCGGTATTTCAACAGTGAATATATTGGGGCATACTCCTTGGATCCCGGCGTAGAACCGATTCTGACGATTGACAGTCTTTGGTATGGTGATGTTGTTTTGGGTGGTGGCCGTAGTGAGGAACACGTGATCGTCCGTTTCAAAGAAAAGGCAGTGCATGGTGTTGCGGAAGTGAAGCCGTTGATTCTGAACGCGACGAATCGAAAGACTTTGAAAAAGGTCTATGGCGTGGATAGCGCGTGTGCCTTGGAGGGCAAGCAGATTCAGCTTTTTATTGATCCAAAAGTAAGGGATCCGGATGGGGGCGGGTTTACTGAGGGCTTACGCATCCGACCGTTCAAGCCACGTCCACAGGCCGCTACCGTGCCGCTTCCGGCCTGTACGGATTGCAAGGAAGAGATCACGGAATGCAATGGGAAGCCGCCTGCATACATGGTGGCGTACACGGTGAAGCATTATGGTGTACCGTTGTGCGCGTTGTGTGCGACGAGGCGAAAGAATATGGCGGAGGTTACGGACTGCGATAGGCCACCGGAATGTGAGGAGATTGCTGATGTTAACGAATGAAACATACTTTTCAAGCGAGAACCAAATGAAGTACATGGGTACATCACAATACAAGGCGTTTTGCAAATGTGAAGCGGCGGCCTTGGCAGAATTGCGGGGCGAATACGTTCGCCCCATGTCTACCGCGCTTCTTGTGGGGTCGTATGTAGACGCATATTACGAAGGCACATTGTCCCAATTTGAGACAGAGAACCCGGCCTTATTCAAGCGTGACGGCACGCTAAAAAGTGAGTATCAAAAGGCAGATGAGATCATACGGCGGCTGGAATCGGACGCACTTTTCTCTCTGTTGATGTCGGGAGAAAAGCAAGTGATCCGAACGGGAGAGATTGCAGGTGTGGCGTTCAAGATCAAGATTGACAGTCTTTTGAACGCAAAACAATGCGAAGAAATAGCAAGAAACTTCCCTGAAACACGCGATGTATTTTCGTTTTGTGACGGTGCGATTGTCGATTTAAAGTGCATGAAAGATATGCAGGACGTGTGGTCCGACGAGGAGGAATGCAGGCTGCCTTTCGTGGAAGCGTGGGGCTATGACCTGCAAGGCGCGGCGTATCAGGCAGTAGAGGGGAACGGCTTGCCGTTCATTCTGGCGGTCGGCACAAAAGAAGCGGAACCGAATCTGGCCGCAATTACGATTCACGATGCAGATCTGAGCGCGAGGTTGACGGAAATGGAGTACAAGCTTCCCCGCTATCGCGATATTAAATTGGGTTTGATTGCCCCGGACGCTTGCGGCCATTGCGCCTATTGCAGGCGGCAGAAGAAGCTGACACGCATTGTAGATTACAGATTGTTGTAATTAACGAGGTGCAGTGTCATTCCAAACGCGCAGCACTGCACCTCTCAAAAACGAAGATAGGGGGTGCATTCAGATGACCTACATTCCTGAGATTAAAGCATTCTATGATTGGCTACAGTTCAACACGATTCCGGCAGACGCACAGGCTTTGTGGCACGCACTGATGTACTTAAACAACAAGTGTGCGCAACAGGTAGATGGTGTATGGTGCTGGAGGGTCGAGTTTACCGTGGCGAATACGACGCTTCAATCCATACTGAAATTCTCACGGACGCAATTAGATCGCATGAGAAATATTCTAATTCAATCGGGACGAATTGTGTATGAAAAGGGACGCGGAAATCAGAGCGGAACTTACAAGATCATTTCACTTGCTACACAATATGTGCCACAAAGTGATACACAAGCTGATACACAAAGTGATACACAAGCTGATACACAAATGTGTCGCAAACTGTGACCAATAATAATAGTACTAGTAATAACAATCCCAATGATAATGACAATGTTCTTAACTGTAACGCTCTACGTTTTATAATTAACATTTTCTTTACAAGAGGAGGAGGGAAATCAAGTTTTCCTAAACTTCCGTGCGCGTAGGCGCGAGGCGAAGAAGTTGCCTCCTCCCCTTTTCAAGAAAGGAGTTTCAAAATGACAAGAAATGAGATCGACAAGATTTTCGATTTACTTGGTGTCTATCGCACGAATGACCAGCATCTTCAAGACAAGCGATTGAGATCGGCTTGGTTTTTGACACTGAAACCATTCGAAGCAAAAGACGTACAAGAAGCAGTCGGCGCGTATTTTAGAAAAAAACAGTTTTGGCCGGACGTGACGGAAATCGCGCTTCTGTGTCCGCAACCGAAAGACCCTGAAACACTGGCGTCCGAACAACGCTTTCGTGAAGATGTTGAACGCTTTGACAGGTGGTATGAAGAATATTATGAGGGTAAAAAATGCTGAACAAGATTTTGATTCAAGGCAGATTGACGCGTGATCCCGAAGTGCGTCACACGCAAAGTGGAACGGCGGTTACCGGGTTCACCTTGGCCGTAGAGCGGGATTTCAAGGACAGGGAGAGCGGCGAGAAAAAGGCAGATTTCATCAACGTGACAGCATGGCGACAGACAGGTGAATTTGCATCGAAGTATTTTTCAAAGGGACGGATGGCGATTGTCGAGGGCAGCTTGCAAATGCGAGAATACATCGACAAGAGCGGTGCAAAACGAAATGCGGCTGAGGTGATCGCGTCGAATATTTATTTTGGGGACAGCAAGCAAGATCGTGGGCAATCATCCCCGCCCGAACCCGCCGCCTATTCGCTGAATGAAAGCGCGGGGCAGTTCGCAGAAATTCCCGGGGACAGCGAATTGCCGTTCTAGGGAGAACAAGACAGACACGAAACACAAAAGCGCACAAAAAACGCAAAGCGTTTCTCGTGCGCTTTCCGTGGCTTTACACGCACGATAAAACAGCCTATACGAATTCATGGAGAGACGGAGATATGCCATGTGTGCGGCGATGTCGTTGGCCACACGAGTGATGAACGTAAGTCGAACTACTGTAAATGGTGCGGCGCACCGTTGGAGTATCAAAAGTGAGAGAGAGGAGTGTTGCACAATGGAGCATAGTGAAGTGATCCGTTACAGTGCGGAGACGAAAGCGGCGCGTAGGGTGCTGTGGGGGATGGGCAAGACGGATCGGGAAATTGCGGATGCAGAGGGAGTGAGTCGGAACACGATTTCCAGCTGGCGGAAACAAGAGAAATTGCCGATTCACAGCACCCGAAAAAAGGGAAATACAAAACAAGAAAACCCAAAAACAGTTCAATCCAACACTCTGTGTTGGAGCTGTCAGAACGCGTGTGGCGGGTGCGAATGGTCGAGTAAGGAACAGGTGCCGGTAGCTGGCTGGACGGCGACACAGCACAGACGGGAGGGCGGGGACGTCGGATACAACGTGACGCACTGCCCAAAGTACAAACAGGACGAACCGAGGTCAATATTATGATTCAGTTGGGTGATATTACAAAGATTTGTGGTTATGGCGTGGAGCCGGTTGACGTGGTAGTGGGCGGATCACCCTGCCAAGATGCGAGCGTTGCAGGAAATCGCGCCGGACTTTCCGGGGAACGATCCGGCTTGTACATGGATCAAATCCGCGTCATTAAGGAGATGAGAGATGCAGATATCCGAAGAGGTCGGACAGATCAGTTTATTCGACCAAGAATCATGGCATGGGAGAATGTCCCCGGATTTTTCAGCGTCAACAAGGGAAAAGATTTCAAAGCAATCCTTGAAGAAGCCGCGCGTGTCACCGAAGAAAACGCCGTTATTCCTGAACCTCCAAACGGAAAGTGGAGAACCGCCGGATGCATTTTGGGAGACGGATGGTCAATCGCTTGGCGCGTACTCGATGCACAGTTTTGGGGAGTCCCCCAGCGCAGACGTAGAATCGCACTTATCGCAGATTTTGGAGGACAGGCCGCACCCGAAATATTGTTTGTCCGCAAAAGCGTGTGCCGGGATTTTGCGCAGAGCCGAGAGACGAGGGAAAGAGCTTCCACCGGAGTTGCTGAGGGTTTTGATCCTGCAATCTGTATCGCCGGAAACATTGTCAACAGAGCAGAAAAAAACGGCGGAAACGGAATCGGATATCAATACGATATCTCCTACACGCTAACATCGACCGACCGTCATGTTGTGTACGATGCGAGGGGGAACGGCGATGGCAATACAGTCCCGACCATGACAGGAGATCACAACGGAAGAATTACAGACTATAGCGCGATTGTGATTGAACAAGCATCTGACCGGAACTTTGTCCGCCGACTCACCCCGCTGGAATGCGACCGCTTGCAGGCATTCCCGGATCATTGGACAGACATCGGCGCATGGCGGGACAGTAAAGGGAAACTCCACAAGGAGTCAAGCGACAGCGCACGCTACAAAGCACTTGGAAACAGTATTGCGTTGCCGCCGTGGGTTTGGGTGATGAAACGGATTTGCGCCTGCTACGAACGTCCTGCAACACTTGGCAGTTTCTTTGATGGAATCGGTGGCTTCCCTCTCATTTGGGAACGGTTGAACGGACGTGGAACGTGTCGTTGGTCGAGCGAGATTGAAGAATTCCCCATGGCAGTGACGCGCTATCATTTTGGAGGTGGCTCATGAAGAGCGTAAAATGTTCGCATTCACAATCCTGCCACTACTG
>JAVVSI010000080.1:0-5741 GCA_036654315.1 Evtepia sp.
GTCCTTGTCAATGCGGGAACTGTCACAATTCACGAAGCCGGAACTTATCTCATCGCCGGCACGCTAAGCAATGGGCAAATTGTGGTGGATGCAGCGAAAACTGCAAAAATACGACTCATATTCAACAATGTCACAATTCACAATCCTACCTCTGCCCCAATCTATATCAAACAAGCCGATAAAGTATTTATCACGCTCGCTGATGACAGTATCAATCTGCTCTCCAACGACGGCGCGTTCGTTCAAACTGACGATAATACCCTTGATGCCGTGATCTATTCCCAAGATGATCTCACAATCAATGGTATCGGTTCTTTGGAACTCTCTTCCGACTTCGGACACGGTATCGTCTCGAAAGACGATCTTGTGATTACCGGCGGCTCTTATCAAATCGACACGAGCGGACACGGCTTGTCCGGTAAAGATAGTCTCCGTATCGCCGATGGTAGCTTTGTCATTCACGCCGGCGAGGACGGACTCCACAGTGCCAATGCAGACAACCTCACGCTCGGCTATGTCTATATCGCAGGTGGGAGATTCACCATCACGGCGGGAGATGATGGGATTCATGCTGACAGAAATGTCACAATCAACGGCGGTAAAATTGATATTCTTCAAAGTTATGAGGGCATTGAAGGCGAAAGTATTGACATCAAAAATGGTGCGATCTCTCTTCTCGCTACCGATGACGGTTTTAACGCCGCAAACGGAAGTACGCCGGAGAACGAAAAACCTCCCGAGGGTACGCAGAGACCCATGGATGCCGGAAAACCCACAGGCAATCAACCCGGCGCGTCTGCCGATGAAACTTGCTATGTCAAAATCAGCGGCGGTACACTTTATATCAATGCGACCGGAGATGGGATCGACTCCAACGGCTCTATCAGCATATCCGGCGGCGAAACCTACATCAGCGGTCCATCCGACAACGGAAATACTGCTCTGGATTACAACGGCTCTGCTGAAATAACAGCCGGTCTTTTCGTCGCAGCAGGTTCTGCCGGTATGGCACAGAATTTTACCTCCGCCACGCAGGGCGCACTCCTGATCACCGCTCAAACTGCACAAACCGGTGAAATTATCCTTGCAAATAGCAATAATAACACCCTTGCCTTCTTTTCACCCGAAAAAGAATATCGCTCGGTTCTCATCAGTACCCCCGATATGCGAGCAGGTGAAACCTATTCCGTCACAGTCGGAAGCGAAACCCAAACCATCACACTCTCAAGTCTCATTTACGGTGATGGTGGACATAAAGGTGGCGAACCGCCCAATGCAAAAATAAAAAGCGGGGAATAACATGACAGGCCTTTAGTCTGTCAAAAACAGGGCTGAGACGATTTTTTGGTTTCGTCTCAGCCCTGTTTGAAAATTTCTAAGATAGAGAGGTTAATTCCCTCTCACCATCAGTTTACAAGCTTTCCCGGCTTTTATGACAGTGCCATCCATGCTCACCATATAAAGATGATTTTTAAGTAAGGATTTTCCGCTGTCTAAGTTTGTCCCATCTGTCAAATCCATCATGACAGGGTTGACCGTATGACTGCACACAGCGTCGCCACTACGCAACATCACTTCACTACCGACTGAAACGTTCAGTGTCTTGCCCGCTGCCAAGTCTACGCTTACAAAAACACCGCTCGTTCCACCTGCCGTCGTATTCAACAGCGTTTCCATTTCCGTGCGATATGCCGCGATTTTATCCTGCAACGTCTTTTCATACTTCGCCTGCGTTGCACTGACTGTTTCCTGCGCCTTTGTCATCACTGTCGGCGTGAATACGTCTTTTAAGTAACTCAATGTGACAAGAGGATTCGCCTCTGTTCCCTGCGTTGCAGCTACGCTGACACCTATGGTCAGCAACATTGCCCCCAACACGACCGCTACTGTTTTTCGTTTCCAACTTTTTTTCATTAGGATCCTTTCTCGCAGAATCTCCTCTGCTTTCAAGAGGACACTCCGACAAATTGCCGGAGTGTCTTTCTTCCTTTTTTTACACCAGTGTACCTGAATTGAGTCCAAAACTGACGGCAATCGCAGTATCCACTCGGTGCATCAGTGCTTCGTCCAGTCGTCCCATATGTTCTCTCAATCGCTTCTTATCCAAGGTTCGGATTTGTTCCAAAAGTACGACAGAATCTTTCGGAAGTCCACATTTTTGTGCGGAAAGTTCTATATGGGTGGGCAATCTCGCCTTGCCAAGCTGCGACGTAATCGCCGCCGCAATGACGGTCGGACTATGCTTATTGCCCGTGTCGTTTTGAACAATCAAAACCGGTCGCACACCGCCCTGCTCACTGCCGATTACCGGACTTAAATCTGCATAAAAAATATCTCCGCGTTTTACGTTATTATCCACAAAGCTCACACTCCGCCGGAAGGTAGTTACCTACGCGTGAGAATTCTCTTCTCATCACGCGGCCACTATGATTCTCCCACAGGGTGACAGTCTTTATACCGTTTTTTTAAAACTCCTTCGAAACTGCCACCCGCCCGGCCGGATCTTATTATCCGACATCTCCCTCTAACCGTAGTATATGTCAAATCATTGCAGCTTGTGACGCTTTTCGGGATATTTGGTTGACCGTATTAGCGATACAATCGGGGAATTCGTTTCGAGATGGCGCAGAGTAATTCATAAGAAATCGTATGCATCTGTGCAGCGGCCACTTCTATCGGCTGTCCCTCACCGTAGATGGTTACAATATCTCCGATTTTTGTATCCGGAAGATCCGTTACGTCCACCATGCACATATCCATACAGATTTTTCCCAATACAGGCGCAGTATTGCCGTTCAATGAAACCATCAACTGGTTGGACAGACCGCGAAACAGACCGTCACCGTAACCAACAGAAATCACCGCTATCTTACTGTTCCGTGTCAATGTATGGGTGCCACCGTAACTGATCCGCGTCTTTTCGGGCAGCGTCCGTATCGCCGACACGCGGGTTTTAAATGACATCACAGGCTTTAAATCACAGAGTTCTTCCATGTCGGGATCGGGAAAATGCCCGTAAAGAGCAATCCCCGGCCTCACCATATCCAAATACGTACAGGGATAGGCAAGCGTTGCCCCACTATTCGCACAATGACGCAGCCGAAATGACCGATTGTGCGCCCTCAGCTTGTCCAGTAACAGAAGAAAACGTGAAAATTGATGCATCGTTCCCTCCTCATCTCCCTCGGCATCGGGGAAATGTGTGAAAATTCCCTCCGCATCAAAAACAGGATCCGCACAGATACCGACGATCTCATTCACGCTTTGTTCCAAATTGTCATCATCACATTGGAATCCCAAACGCGACATTCCTATATCTGCCTTAATGTGTATTTTTAAAACCGCTTTCGCTTGCTTCGCCGCTGCCGCGTAAGCTGCTGCCTGATCTACGTCAAAGACGGTCTGCGTCAAGTGATACTTCAAAAGTTCAGGCACATACTCTTTCGCCGTTGCACCCAAAATTAAAATCGGCATTGTAATCCCATTGTTACGAAGCTCCATCGCCTCATCCAAACAGGCAACACCCAAATAATCTGCACCGAGTTTTTGCAATGCTCCGGCAATATGAATGGCCCCATGTCCGTAGGCATCCGCTTTCACCATGCCCATAAATTTACAATCTTGTGGAATCAGTTCGCGTAGAGCTAGGTAGTTGTGTCTTAAATTGTCAAGCGAAACTTCTGCCCACGCGCGTTTCTTTTGTGCTTCCATGCGTTTACTCCTTCATCATTTTTCAATCGTAAAATCTAAAAATTCACACTGTATTACCGTATCCCCATGATTCAAAATCTCCCCACGCAATAGCGCGTGGGTTTCGGCATCAAACCACAAAATACCCTCTCGCCCCTCTCCAACAGCCTTTTGGGGATCTTTGCAGAAAATCCGCAGCGTCTCCCGCGCGCCAAGCGATTCTTTGTTGCAGGTTTCAATATATCCCTCTCGTATATATCTCAAACAGACAGGGAAACTATCCAAAGGCGAAAGTCCATCTGCCGCAATGGATCCTGTCTCCAATTGAATGCCATCAAACATCAATTGACTCTCGCCCGCCGCCACGCGTGCAGTCACGCCTTTTAGCAAACTCGGTTCCGTCAATACAAGGCTCAGTTCACCCTCTTTTTCCCAATCCGCATCAACACTGTAGCGATAAACACGATCTCCGTAGTCCGCTATCATATCTATTTTTGTCTGTATGCACGTAGCCGCAATATACTCCGTTCTGATTTGCAAGGCCAAAGCATCCTCCGATTGTTTGCCACAAGCAGTCAGACACAAAAGCAAAGTTATCATTGGTAGAAGTTTTTTTATCCTCAAACTAACTTCTCCTTTTTTAGTACTCGAGCATCCATTTCATAGCATACGGTATTTTTTTCAGCAAATCACTCGGTGTCATCCCATATTCTCCCGTTTCGTTTTTGCATAAATCACCCGCATATCCGTGCAACCACACAGCAAGAGGCACTGCATGTTTTGCCGGGAGTCCCTGACCCAAAAGAGACACGATCATACCCGATAAAATATCACCACTGCCCCCTTTTGCCATACCCGGGTTTCCCGTTGTATTTTCAAACAGAGTCCCATCGGGAAACGCTGTGAGCGTACGATGCCCTTTTAAAACAAGTACAACCCCATAATCCCGCGCAAACCGCACGGCGGCATAATCACGATCCTCACCGCCCAATGCACGACCGGCACGCAGTCTTGCAAATTCCCCCTCATGCGGTGTCAAAACAGTCAGGCGATCTCTTCTTGTCTTTAAAACATTTATATGCTCCGCAACCGCGTTTATACCATCTGCATCCAGTACCAAGGGCGTTCGAACGGTTTTGACCAAAGAAAGTGTACGCGCATCTGTTTCGGGGGCACGCCCCAGTCCACAGCCAATCAAAACGGCATCACAGTCATTCATTTTTTGTTGGAGCCATGCATCCGGCCGACTCGGAAGCGGACTTGGCATCGCTTCATTGCATTTCACTGCAAGCACTTGCCAAATTTCCGGCGGTACACCTAAAAAAACCAAACCCGAACCTGTTCGTACAGCCGCTTCTGTTGCAAAATATGGCGCGCCTGTGAATCCCACGGAACCCGCCAATACATAAATACGTCCAAACTCACCCTTGTGCGCGTTTTCTCTCCGCTTTGGTAACCAATGTTTGATCAGTTCTGCTGTTACTTTCACCATTGCGATTCCGCCTTTCTTTTCCCGCGTCACTTCTAAGCAATTCACCGCCCGACCTACCACACATCGCACACTTAAAGTGCATTATAGAGTTTTCCCTCTTGCTTTTCAAGCCTTTTTATGATATAAACTCTATATCATGTAAAATGATTGAAAAGACTGTGATTGGGAAGAGAGTGGAATCCGATTTTCGCAGAGAGAGTTGACCTTGGCTGAAAGTCAACTCGTGAATCGCCGCTTCGTTCGCCCTTGAGTTTCGGTGGGGAAATACACCGACGGCTTATCGCCGTTATCCGATTTGTAAGTGCATATACTTTGGTATATGAATTTGGGTGGTACCGCGGAAGTTTTGCCTTTCGTCCCTCTTCTTGGGATGAAAGGCTTTTTTGTCGCCCCAAAACACAATTGTCTTTTTTTAATCTGTAAAGGAGCCGGCACTATGAAAGAAAAATTAGATCAAATGAAACGCGAAGCACTGGCAGCATTAGAACAAACACAAGCCGTCGTGGATCTTGAAACACTCCGCGTCAAATATTTGGGTAAAAAAGGTGAGCTTACCGCC
>JAVVSI010000081.1:0-5666 GCA_036654315.1 Evtepia sp.
AACAGATCAAAGTGATCAATCACAGAATTGAAGATTTGGAGAAAACAGAATAGAAAGTTTCATCGGATGGATCGGCGGGAAACGCCTTTTGAGAAAAGAAATTTTAGCACGCTTTCCAACAGACAACATAGATCGGTACATAGAAGTATTCGGCGGCGCAGGATGGGTGCTATTCGCAAAAGAAAAACAGAAAAATCAACTTGAGGTTTTCAATGATACGAATGGAAACCTTATCAACCTGTATCGCTGTATCAAATTCCACTGCCATGAATTACAGCGAGAACTTGAGGGTATGCTGACTTCACGCGATCAGTTCTTTGACTGTCTGGAACAGATCAAGGTACGCGGTCTGACCGATATCCAACGTGCCGCAAGATTCTTTTATACCATCAAAATAAGTTTTGGTTCCGATCTCACGTCTTACGCAACCAGCGCAAAAACAATTGATACTGCAACAAAATATTTGAGTAAGGTGCAGGAACGATTGCGAGGGGTTAATATTGAAAACCGAGATTTTGCAAATATCATCAAAACATACGACAGAAAAGAAGCCCTCTTCTACCTTGATCCGCCCTATGTGGGAACAGAACGCTACTATGAGAGCGCATTTGAAACAGCGGATCACACACGATTGAGGGAGACACTACAAGCCATCAAAGGCCGCTTCATTCTATCCTACAACGATCATCCATTGATAAGAGAACTGTACGCAGATTACAGGATTGAATGCGTGACGCGCAGGGAAAGCCTGTCGAGTAGCGGGGAAAACAACAGAACCTTTCATGAGGTTATTATTCGGAATTATTGACAAACATTTGCCACTGAAATTTCGGGTACAGAGTAGAAGCAATCGATGAAAATCAGAACAGCACAAAGGCCACACTATTACGGTGTGACCTTTGTGCTGTTAATTTCAAGCACTAACACGAACACCGGTGCCGCAAAATAAAGAGCGGTTGCGGGGTTCGTATTGGTTGAATGTGGTGAAGGCGGGGGGAATTGAACCCCCGTCCGAAAACACTTCCTCAGGAATTTCTCCGGGCGCAGGCGGTTATTTACATTCCCTTTCCACGGCGCGAGCCGCCATGCTCTGTGGATTAGTAGCTTCATGATTCATGCTGCGGGCAAAGCTTACCGCAGTCACGTTTACCACTGAATCACGCCTTAATCCGGCTCGTGGTCCTTCCGGCTAAGACGACCGCGTTAAGCCGCGGCTAAAAGTTCGTTATTATTGTTAGTTAATTTATTAAGTGCCCATTTTTAGGATGATGTGCGCATCCGCCCGCTGTTCCTGCCCCCATGTCCCCGTCGAAACCAGTACGCCCCCATACTCCCGTTACGACAACGTTTCGGGTTCGGGGTATGTTACGCCAAACGTTTCCACGCTGACGGTTTTCATACGTTGGTCTTTTTTTGGTTTATCGTGTGCATTACGTGGTGCGGCGACAATGGCATCAACGGCGTCCATATTTTCGATGACTTTGCCAAAAGCTGCATATTCGCCATCCAAGTGCGGGGATTTTTCTGTCATAATGAAGAATTGGCTACCGGCGGTGTCGGGAATTCCCGTGCGCGCCATAGACAAGACACCACGATCATGTGTGAGTGTATTTTGGAAGCCGTTTGAGATAAATTCTCCTCGGATACTGTAGCCGGGGCCACCCATTCCGGAGCCATTGGGACAACCGCCCTGTACCATAAATCCGGGAATGACGCGGTGGAAGATCAGGCCATTATAAAAGCCCTTTTTCACAAGACTGATAAAATTATTGACACTGTTTGGCGCAATTTCAGGATAAAGTTCCAGTTTGATTTCAGCGCCGTTTTCCATTTCAATGGTTACAATTGGATTACTGATATTGATTTCCTCCCTTAACGTAGCTTCACAGCTCGTTCCATCTCGCGCTTTGCGTCACGTTTGGCATCGGCTTCGCGTTTATCATAAAGCTTTTTGCCTTTACAAAGAGCGATTTCAATTTTTACTCTGGGACCTTTGAGATAAAGAGCGATGGGAATGAGTGTATAGCCGTCCTGTTTGATTTTAGCAAAAAGGCGTGAAATCTCATGTTTATGCATGAGCAATTTGCGTGGTCTACGTGGCTCACGATTAAAGATGTTCCCTTTTTCGTAAGGACTGATATACATACTGTTGACGAATAACTGTCCGTCCTTGATAGAACAAAACGAATCCTTCAAATTGACATTTCCCATACGGATAGACTTGACTTCGGTACCTACGAGTTCGATACCCGCTTCGTAGCGATCTTCCACGAAGTAGTCATGGAAGGCCTTACTGTTTTTTGCAATTGATTTCACAAGTTCACCCACGGCAAATGCCCTCCCATCTCAAGTCGATATCCTTACACATTATACCACATTATTTAAGAAGGTCAAGTAAGTTTTTGGAGTCATGCCGCGTGGTTTGTTCGGACGAAATCAAAACGGCTTCAGGCGAGAACGAATGAAGCAGTTGTTCTGTATGTGACATGAGCTTGTCTGTTTCATGACCCAAGAGCGTACAGGCGCGCCGGAATTTTCTATACGCATTTGTTTTTCCATGGATATCGCTCCCCAGTGCGACGATGTTCCCTTGGCTGACCCATTGGCGTAATTGTTTGCGTCCTCTCAGGCGACAAAGGCTGTCTGCATTGAGTTGCCCTAAAAAATCGGCTGCTAAAAGGGCTTGTATCTGATCCGGAGGATAGCGGTCGACGTGAGCGAGGACGATGGTGTATTGTGTATGCAAGGCGTGAAGTGATTCTATGTGTCGACGGGTCCAAGAGAAGAAAGGCATTTCAATGAGGAGAACATTTGTCCCGCTAATGCAGAGTTGTGGTAATTGTGGCAGATGAACAAGTCCCTCACAAAGCAATACTTCGGCAGCAGGAATCACACTAATATCTCCGTCATATGCCGCCATGAGTTTTTGCATACTTCTTGCACGCCGGGTCAAAAAATCATCCACAGTGTGATGATCCGGGTAAAAGTGAGGCGTTGCGACAATAGTGGAAACGCCAACGGATTTCGCAGCAGTCAATTGGAATAATGATGTGTCGATTGTTCGGCTACCATGATCCGCACCAGGCAAAATGTGGGCATGAAAATCTATGGTCATAGTTCGGATTTTTCACGTTGTCCGGCGATATTGAAGCGTTCCGAATCCAAATTTGTTTCTCTGGGTAGGTTGTATGCGTACTTTCTGTCTCTGCGATACGTCTTGTATTTATAAGAGCCGCTTTTGGTATATTTGTAGGAACCACTCTTAGAATCCAAATCATTCAGCATAAAGCCCAAAATATTCGCATCCACCTGATCCATTTTCAGTACAGCATCGTGTAGATCCTCTAAAAGTGTGACGCCTGCGCGCGCAACAAAAACATACCCCTTTACATTCTTAACCAAGACAGCGGCATCGGTTACGACCGATACAGGTGGGGTATCAATGAAAATATAATCAAAGTAATTGGCTGCTTGCTCCAAAAGAAGTTTCATACGAGTAGAGGCCAATAGTTCTGCCGGATTGGGCGGTATATGACCGGATGGAATAACAGATAGGTTTGGATGTTGGGTTGGCACAAAGGGGAGAGAATTGTTTTCTAAATTGGGATCGCGTATTCCCGCCAAATATTCGGATAAGCCCAGATTGTTGGGGATATTAAACATATTTGCAATCATAGGCTTGCGCATATCTGCATCTATAATCAATACTCTTTGACTATTTTGCGACATTGAAATGGCCAAATTACAACAGGTTACAGTTTTTCCCTCTCTTGGAAATGTGCTGGTAAATGCAATTGTCTGACAACCTTCTCCATTGCGCGTAAACATGAGGTTGGTTCTTGCGGCTTTATAAGCCTCATTGGCGGCGAAAGAGCTTTGCTCTCCGAGTAGTTTACCCCTAATATAATGGGGTGATTCATCCAAGTTTGGAAATCCTGCGCGAAAATTTTTTCCGGATGTGCGGCCTTGCAGCGATTGAAACAGATTAAGATGCATATGTATGGCCTCCGTCTTTGCTCTTACTAGTCAGTGAAGGGATAACACCCAGAATGGGGATATCAAAATGCGCGGTCAGATCTTCTTCACAGCGCACAGCCGTATCAAGCATAGCCATGACAATGAGAATTAAAACAGAGATTACCAGCCCCAATAAGGCACCAATCGCTGTATTGGTAGCGATGCGTGGCGATGTCGGCACTATCGGCAAAGTGGCATAGTCGATGACCTCAACGGCACCGGCCTTGACCACGCGAATGATTTCGGAAGGTGCTACACTGGCGAGCGTATTGGCAATTTCCTGAGCCATAGCGGGGTTAGCGTTGGTGACGGATATCTGAAACGTTTCGGTGTTGTTAATTGCTGAAGCGGACAGCATTTTGCGAATTTCTGCCGGGGTATATGCATTGTCCAGTTGCGCTGACACTTGGTTCAGGACGGAGTTACTGGTCAATATCACAATATATGTTTGCACTAATTTTTGAGAAGTATCTAGTTCCGAACCTGTGATGTCTCCACCGGAGCGGCTACCTTCGCTGTAAACATACATAGAAGCTGTCGCTGTGTACATGGGTGTCAGTGCAAAGCGCGAAATCAAAAAAGCACCCAAACCCATCACCAAAGTACTCAGTACAACAAGCCACAATTTGTGCCAGACAATCAGAAACATTTGCTTTAAATCAATTTCGGTATTCATGTATCGACCTCGTTATTCATATTTATTTTACTCATTTTCATGGAGTAAATGAAACGCAAAAAATTGTACAACGCACATATTTCCTTGCTGCAGTTGAGATTTTCTCGCAGTAGGCTATATATGCGTTTGGATCGTTGCTACAAACGAGATGAATCCACCAATTCTGCAGTTCATTATATTTCATAGACTCCATTATGTCAAGTATTGACACTGCACGAATATAGATAAAGTATTTATAGATCAGCAAAGATCGAGAAAGGATATAATTTGCTATTATGGAACTACATTTTAATGCGAACTTTTGATTGTGGGAGTTGCTTTTCAATTGCCATACTCGTGGGAAACCGGATCAAAGAACAGCGCAATATGTGGCGGAAGAAAGGTAGACCAGACAAAGCTTGCAAAAATAATCAGCAGACCTATCCATCCGAATCGGACAAACAAGAGGGAAGAACAGAAGTCGGTATCCAGAAAACGCATACTAAATAAGTATGCCACAATCACCCCAACGACAAATGTGCCGATGTCTGCCCACAAAAAATGTTGTCCTACTATGCCAACGTAGGTATAAAAGAGGACAATGATTGTCGTCATTCCAAGCAAAATAGACAGTGCTTTGACCGGGATAAAATTCTGTATTTGTCTGCCCCACACAAAGTATTCTATCATTCCAAATAAAAGAATCGGCATCACCAACAGTTTCAAATGTTCCCATGTGCTTTCATTGGTGGCACTAAAAATACCGATGATGGTGTTTTTACCCGACCAAGCATAGGTGAAATGTAAAAGCGTTCCCAATATCAGCGTAAATACTGCGCCGCTCCACTGTACAGCGTTCAAATTCAGCTCACCTCCATGACTATACTATGAAAGGAAAGAGAAAACCATGCAAAACCTCCTTCGTGATGGCACGTTATATTGAACCTCTCATGACTAAAGTCACGAGATTCCTGTTTCACAGACTGTCGCGTGT
>JAVVSI010000082.1:0-2177 GCA_036654315.1 Evtepia sp.
GTAGTCGCAGTTGCATCTTGCGGTGGTACGTTCTTCGCCGACGGCAGAAATAATTTTACGGCTTCTCCAGAACGGACTGAATGCGGAGACAACATTCCATGGAAACTCCGCTTTATCGAGGTTCAGCCAATCAGACAGCCGCTGCAATTCGTTCTTCAGCGAGGTCATTTTCAATCCGTTCTTTCATTGCGGAAATTTCAGGGACGGCAGGCGTTTCCACCTCTTCTTTGATAACGCCAATGGCGGTAAATGCGTCAATCAGCGTCTGGCGTATGGCTTCATTCTTGGAATAAATGTTCGTGCCGTTGCCGGAAAACTCGATGACCAGTTCTCGATTGAACTTGAATTTAGGCTTCAGACGGACGCGGAATTTTATTTTACGGATGGCGGCGACACCGCGCGGCGAACCGGAATCGCTGAACATGGCATCGATTCGGTCGTAAACATCTCCGTCTTTGCGGTTGAGCGTTATCCGCTCCTTGCCGCTGCCGTCCATATCCACATCGAGATAGGAAACGTCGAATACCGAAAAAACATCAAACAGTTCCTCCGGCAATTGCGCTTTGGCGCGATAAATGAATTCGTCGATATCATACAGCTTTTCAGCGAAACAACTTTCCTGCAACGTGGTGTCGCGCATGATCTGCGCCCAAATCTGGCAGAGTGCGGTACGTTTATCGCGGTCAAACGATTTGGCTCTGATGCGGAGTTCGTTGCGTTCATAATTGTAGACAAAGACCATTTCCGAGCTGGTGCGGTCGATATCCCATGCGAATTCGTCATCGTGCCACTGCGGAATGACGCGCTGAGGTTTGTTGTAATAAACAAAGAAACACTCCTCGTTGGCATTGTCGCGTTCGACATAGTCAATAATGCTCTGCTTGCCGTGCCCGGTGTGCCGGAAAACAAAACTGCTGACAGCTTCGCGCAATGCGGTCATGTGTGGCGCGTCATAGATGACTTTTCCGGGAACGGCGACTTCCTTCAATCCCTGCACCAGCCAATAGCGTTCGGATATGGAATCGATCTCGGTATACTGGAAAATCTTTTTCCGTACGTCATCGTTGCTGTGAAGTAGCATCCACATGCTCTTATCCGGCATCGTCCAGTCGGCGAAATCATCCGGAGGTTCAAGTCCGAAAAGATTGATTAAGCTGTGGACGACCGGTCCGCTGTTCTTGTTGACTGAAATGTCGAAAAGATCGTTCATTTCACGGCTGATGATAGTGCGCGTTTCGTCCGGCAACTCCTTAAATGCATTGAAGAGAACATCTATATTTCGTTCTCCCACCGCATTCCAGTTGATGTTCATTTCTGGTGCGCGCAAGGCGAAATACTCCTTTTTCAAAGTATTGCCGACCTGCCGGAAAACTTTCTGAATGTTGAATTCCGCCATTGTAATTTTCTCCTTTTGTGTATTGAGGTTGATATAAACATCAACATTGTTTCCAAAAAAAAGACACCACTTCGCTTAAAAGTTAAATGTCCCCTGCAACTGTTTTTCCACTTCAAGCAACTTCATTCCGACAAGGCGGTATTGCATGGCCTCCGCCGAAACGTCGAAAATTTCCGCCATATCCCTGACAATTTGAGCGCGGACATATTCCGGACGGACAGCTATTTTCCGCAGTTCCTCCATTTCGTCAAATACATTCTCCGGTCCGTGATCCGGTCCGAATATTTCATTCCATGCAGAATAAATCAGTTGAGTCGGCATAAGAAGGTATTTTGCGAATCTGTCCGCCTGCCACTCTTTCGGATCTTTTGGAGCAACGATGGCATAATCCTCTTTGCGAAAAACGGAAAAGACAAAGGGCTTCGCATCGTCCCAGAGATCACCTTGTTTGGCCTTGGCAATCTCATCCGGCAGATGCAGACAGATATGGCCGACTTCGTGTGCCAGCGTATAACGATAGCGTCCAAGCATTTTTTCGTTGTTCTGCGGCGGATACGGATAAATGGTCTGATCCACTTCCATGACGATTTGCCCGTCGATGTATTGTGACCGGCCAAGAACGGCCTCGTTACCGTATAGTGCTTGAAGATCCGCAACCTGCGGAGTCACCTGATACATGAATTCCAGAATATCTTCCACCGCAACGGGAGGTTTGAACTCGAATTTTGTCTTTGCAAGGAATGCCTGCAGCAGTTCAATCGACGAGTTTTCTATGCGTTTT
>JAVVSI010000082.1:2187-5587 GCA_036654315.1 Evtepia sp.
CGGGCATGTACGCCATGATTCACTTCTCCCCGCCGGAGGTTGAATCGTCGTTTTCCCGCTGAACAAAATTCATATAAGACTGGACTTTGGAAAGCTGATCCTGAGTCATTCCGCTTGCGGTACGCAAAAAAGTCGCCATGACTTTGGGCTTCTCCATAATGATATCTTCAAGTTCCGGATCGAATTTATTGGCGAGAGCCAGCAGATCGTCCACATCGGTATCCAGTCGTGCCGCCATTTTTTTCAACAGTTCGGCACTGGCGGGAAGTTCGCCGGTTTCAATTTTGCTTAAGTAGGTCGGGCTGATTTCCAGAAAAATAGAGAACTGCCGACCCGAAAAATTAGCCGGGTCTTTATCGCGCTTTGCTTCGCGCAACTGACGGATTCTGCCGCCAAGCTCCTTACTTCCTTTGCTGGGTGTCATTTTAAGCCTTTCCTGTTTTGCTTGCCATGTTGATACATTACTCTACATTTGCATATATTGCAAACTATTTTTCGAAAAAAACATAAAATTGTGGCAGTAAAACCACGATGCCGGGAAAGAAACTTGTATATGACATCAACTACGGAGGCATATATGACCCGGAAAAAAGAACCGCCGGAAAACATTCAACTGGCGATGCGGCTGATCGCGGCGGCTATGCGAAGAAACATCGAAAGAGGACTGGCTATTGAGACTGAATCACGCTTATGTATTAGGACACGGAAAGGAGTTCAAAACAAATGGAATCGGAAATGACAAAACGGAAAATCAACGACATCGAGGCAATGGATATGCCCGAACTGCGGGATACGTTCCGCCGGGAATTCGGGTTTGAAAACCGGACGCCCAATTCGGAAACAATCCGGAGACGGCTTCAATATCGGGTACAGGAGAATGCATTCGGAGGTCTCACGGACGAAGAACTTGCAACGCTTGACCGAGTGGCGGAGAAAGACGCGCAGACGCCGAAAAAGGATACGAGACGCATCTTGCGTATAGCAGTTCCTGGAACAAGGCTGATCCGGGAATATCAGGGACAGACTTATGAAGTGACGATCGGACCGGACGGCACGTTTATATTCAACGGACGAACCTACAAATCCCTCTCCGGAATCGCCCGTGAGATTACCGGAGTACACTGGAACGGCAAACGATTTTTCGGGGTGAGATGATGACCAGTCAGATACAAAAACGAGTCTGCGCCATATATACACGAAAAAGTCATGAAGAAGGTCTGGAGCAGAGGTTCAACAGTCTGGACGCTCAAAGGCTATCGTGTGAAAGTTATATTGTAAGCCAGCAGTTCAACGGCTGGGAACTCTGTCCGAAACATTATGATGACGGCGGATTCAGCGGCGGCACCATCGACCGTCCGGCACTGAAAGAACTCTTGACGGATATCGAGGCCGGAAAAATAAATGTGGTGGTCATCTACAAAATGGATCGGCTCTCCCGTTCGCTGACCGATTTCGCCGAATTGCAGGGCATATTTGAGAAGCACGACGTCAGTTTTGTGAGTGTAACACAACAGATTGACACCAGCGGTTCGGCGGGGCGCATGATGCTGAATATTTTGATGACATTCGCCCAATACGAGCGAGAAATCATCGCCGAGAGAATTCGCGACAAGATGTCCGCAACCCGGCGGCAGGGCAAATTTGTCGGCGGCACACTGCCGTTCGGATACTGCGCCGTGAATAAACGATTGGAGATATGCGATTCGGAAGCGGAGATTATCCATCGAATATTCGACCGCTATCTTGAAATCCAGTCGCCGAAGCAGATCGCGGCGGAGCTGAACGCCGACGGAATAATGACCCGGCGTGGCAATCCGTGGACGATCACCAATATCTACGGCAAATTGCGCTCCCGCGTCTTCATCGGAGAAATCGAATATAAGGGTGAAGTCTACAAAGGCGAACACGAGGCGATAATCGACCGTGCCCAGTGGGACGAGGTACAGCGGTTGCTGATTAAAAATTCACCCGTGAACAGGGGGCAAGACGCAGCGCGCCAGTCAATCAATGCTCCGCTGAAAGGTCTGTTGAGGTGCGGTCATTGCAATTGTGCGATGGTTCCTCACTACGCAAAGAAAAAAGATGGGCGCAAATATTACTATTACGTCTGCTTGAAAGATACCAAACGAGGCGTTGACTCCTGTCCGGTTCACCGCATTCCCGGTGGTGACGTCGAACAGCTGGTGATAAGGGAACTCGGCTTGATGTTCCAGTCAAGAACATTCAAAAATCTGTTTACGGCGCAGGCTGGACTGGATGCCGACGAGGTGGAAAAACAGTTTGCGGATATCGGCGCGTTATGGAAAGAATTCTATCCGGCCGAGCGGCAGAAACTGATTCATCTGATGGTGGAAAAAGTGGTAGCAAACACCGAATCGATTGAAATTGAAAATCAAAACCGCAGGTATGAAAAGCCTGTACGAGGAGAAACTAAATGAGCAGATACAGTCTGTTGAGTAACGGAAACCTCAAAGTCACGCTTCAGGTCAAACTGACCCGGCAGTCCGGACGGACAAGGATCCTCTCGGCGAACGATACGCATATCGACATGAAAATGGTGCTGGCGTTCGCCCGGGCGCGTCACTGGCAGAAACTCATCGACGATGGAAAATATGTCAGCACCATCGACCTTGGCAGAAATATCGGCATGGACAACTCGTATGTTGCCAGAATTATGCGGCTGAATCTGATATCGCCGCGTGTGGTGAGAAGCGTCATGAACGGAACCGCTCCGTCCGGATTGTCGCTCGGCATGCTGACAAAATCGCTGCCGCCATCATGGGAAGAGCAGGAAGTCCTGCTTGGATTCAGTCAAGTTTAAGCTTCCAAAAACAGAAATCCTCACCGCCTCCGGGATCAACTCCGGAGGATTTTTTTTGCCTTTGAAAAAACGCTTTGTTTCGTCCAAGCTGGAAAAGCGAAACGAAACAACGACTTCTCTCAAACAAAAACATTATGGATATAAAGAAGATACAACTATTTTTGAAAAAGTTTTGCCGATAAATCGAAACATCCTCCGGTTTTTGCCGGAACGACGCACGTGGCGCTGTTCCGCAAAAAACTCAAACCGGAGAATGCAAAATGCAGAACCAGACAAGCACCGTCGCCGCCATCGCCAATCCTCTTCCGGAGGAAGTCCGCAAACACATCGAAGCAACCGCCTTGCGCATGGTTGGACATGCAAATTTACGGGAAGACGATTTTCAGGACATCTGTCAGGAGCTCTCCTTGCAGCTCATCAAAGCCGCGCCCGCATTTTCGCCGAATTGCGGAAGTTACTACACCTTTGCCCAGACCGTCATAAAAAAACACCGAGACCGGATATTCCGTTACCGGATACGCCGAGGTATCGACTTTCCCCATGTGCCGGTTGAAAATCTTACTCACGACACAGACGAGA
>JAVVSI010000083.1:0-5539 GCA_036654315.1 Evtepia sp.
CCGACACTAACCTCTTCCATTCCGCGATCTGGTAGTTTAAACATTTGAATTGCACCTTCTTGTGCAATTTGTTCTGCACCTTTGATAAATTGTTTCCGTTTCATGGTATCAATGGGGCGTACGCGTGCGAAATGCTCGGGGGCAAAGGTTGGAATGGCATCAAAATGAAATTTCTGTCCGGGTGTACACAGTGTATCCCCAATGGAAAACATACCCGGATCAAAAATCCCCACAATATCTCCGGCATAGGCTTCTTCAATCATTTCCCGTTCGGCAGCCATGATTTGTTGTGGTTGAGAGAGGCGCAGTTTTTTCCCGCTCTGTACATGAACCACTTCTTTCTCTTTATCAAAGCGGCCGGAACACACGCGCATAAATGCGATACGATCTCGATGTGCCTTATTCATATTCGCCTGGATTTTAAAAACAAAGGCTGAAAAATCGTCCTCAAGCGGATCTACAATCCCCTCGTCGCAATGACGCGGAAGCGGTGGCGTTGTCATATTCAGAAAGTTTTCCAAAAACGGCTCGACACCGAAATTGGTCAGTGCGGATCCAAAAAATACCGGGGACAGTTTACCATGACGGATACGTGCCAAGTCAAAGTCGCAGGATGCACCGTCCAAAAGTTCGATATCATCGCGTAGTTTATGGCAAAGTTGACTGCCAACCAGATTTTCCAGTTCGGGATCATTGGGAGAAATTTGTGTTGCAGTTGCTGTCTTGGCTCCGCCGCGTCCGACGAAATGAATCACTTCCTGACGTCTGCGGTCATAAACGCCTTGAAATTCTTTTCCACAGCCGATGGGCCAGTTAATCGGATAGGTCTCTATGCCCAATTCTTTTTCAATTTCTTCGCATAATTCAAATGGATCCCGTGCTTCACGATCCATCTTATTGATAAATGTAAAAATCGGGATATCACGCATCACGCAAACTTGGAACAGCTTTCGCGTTTGTGCCTCTACGCCCTTTGCAGAGTCAATTACCATAACCGCAGAATCAGCCGCCATGAGGGTACGATATGTATCCTCTGAAAAGTCCTGATGCCCGGGGGTATCCAATATATTGATACAATAGCCATCATATTGGAATTGTAAGACGGAAGATGTAACGGAAATACCACGTTGTTTTTCTATTTCCATCCAGTCGGATACGGCAGCACGACTGTTTTTCTTTCCTTTTACTGCACCGGCTTGTGCAATGGCACCGCCGTAGAGCAGAAATTTTTCGGTTAGGGTTGTTTTTCCGGCATCCGGATGTGAGATAATCGCAAAGGTTCTGCGGCGTTTGATCTCGGATTCGTATTTTGACACGGGTTTTCCTCCTAAAATGGGTATTGTTTCTTAAAGCATCCGCTGAAACTCTGCTTCGTCTATCATTGGAATGTCTAATTTCTTCGCCTGATCCAGTTTACTCCCTGCTGACTCGCCCGTCAATAAATAACTTGTTTTTTTTGATACACTCCCGCTGACTTTCCCGCCATTTTTTTCAATCAATGCGATGGCTTCTGCGCGGGTCATCGTCGGAAGTGTGCCTGTAATCACAAATGTTTTTTGAGAAAATATGCCTTCTCCTACCAATTGCTCTGCTTCTGTTCCCAAATTGACACCACATGCGCGTAATTTTTCGATCAAGGCACGATTTTTTTCATTCGCAAAGAAATCCAAAAGTCCCTGTGCGGTAATTGGACCAACATCGGGAATCTCTTTCAGTGTTTCAAGATCCGCACACATCAAGGCGTCAATTTTCCCAAATCGAACAAGCAAGGCCTTTGCAGCGGTCTTCCCCACATTCGGAATCCCCAAACCGGTGAGCAGTTTATAAGCCGGTGCTTTTTTTGCCTGTTGGATTACGTCAAGTAATTTATCTGTATTCGTCTGTTTCCCAATCAAGCCCGCCTCGATCAATGCGTCACGATCAGAAGTCAAACGAAATAAATCCGCAACATCGCTCAAATATCCGGCAGCAATCAAATCGTGAATATACGCTGCGCCCACCCCTTTCATATCCATGGCATCACGGCTCACGAAATACAAAAGTCGGCGTTCCAATTGTGCGGGACAGTTCCAATTGACGCATTTCAAACCGGCGGTTTCTTCTTTTACAAGCGGGTTTCCACAAGCGGGACAGATGAGGGGAATTTGGAATGGCATTACCCCCTCAGGTCGTTTTTCTCTGACCTCACCGACACACTTGGGAATCACGTCACCGGATTTTTCAATGACCAAATGCGAGCCAATACAGACCTCATACTTGTTAATAAAATCTTGATTGTGCAGTGTCGCCCGTGATACGGTCGTTCCGCAAAGTCGAATGGGAGCCAAAACAGCGGTTGGCGTAATTTTCCCCGTGCGTCCAACGGATAATTCAATTTCCAAAACTTGTGTTTCTTTTTGCTCCGGCGGATATTTATATGCGACCTGATAGCCCGCATTCTTCGCTGTATCGCGTAGCTGTGTTCTGGCATCCAGTTCGTTCACTTTGATGACGGCACCATCAATATCATAATCAAAAGTTTCTCGTAGCTCCCCTATTTTTTCAATCGCAGCCTGTACTTCCCCTGCATCTTGGCAGACGAAATATGTCTCAATCGGATGGGAGCCGGTTTGTTTCAAATATTCATAGGCTTCCTGCTGTGTTTTGATCGTCTTGCCCACAATATCCTGAATATTAAACGCAAAAAACGAGAGATTTCTATCCTTCACGATGCGACTGTCCAACTGCCGCAAGGTACCTGCTGCACAATTGCGCGGATTGGCGAAGGGTTTCTTGTCTAACAGCTCCTGTTGTTCGTTTGCTTTTTCAAAGGCGTTATTTGTCATATACACTTCGCCGCGCAATTCCAAATACGCGATTGGTTCGGATAGCGTACGGGCGACATCTCGAATGACTTTTGCATTTTCCGTGACATCCTCACCGAAATTCACGCCGTCCCCTCTGGTAATCGCGGTGACCAACCGCCCATTTTCATAGCGGAGAGACATAGATAATCCGTCGATTTTTGTTTCCACAATGAAAGTCGTCTCGTTGCCCAATTTTTCCTTGCAGTCTGCCACAAAATGAGCGACTTCTTCCCATGTAAACAGATCCTGCATCGACAACATCGGCTTTCGATGGGAAATCACGGCACCGGCACTGCGCTTTACAGTGCCGCCAACTTTTTGCGTAGGAGAATTTGACAAAATCAAGTCCGGATCATTGTGTTCCAGTTCTTTTAATTCCCGCATGAGCGCGTCATATGCCGCATCCGAAATTTCCGGCGCATCCTGATTATAATATCGGTCACTGTGGTAATTGAGCTGGGTACAAAGTTCTTCCACGCGTTCTGTTGGATTCATGGATTCACTCCTCCTGTGAGCAGACGGTCTACCGCCAACATAATCCCGATTTTTCCCGATTCATAGGTCAGCCCGCCCTGCATATACACCGTGTACGGCGGGCGCATTGGTGCATCGGCGGAAAGTTCGATCGACGCGCCCTG
This sequence comes from Evtepia sp., assembly GCA_036654315.1. Lineage (GTDB taxonomy): Bacteria > Bacillota > Clostridia > Oscillospirales > Oscillospiraceae > Evtepia. The sequence continues at coordinate 3,485 of JAVVSI010000083.1, forward strand.
TATAAACGCGCCCGCTGCCATAATAACGGGGCAATCGTAGCCGGGCATAGCCCAAGGCACAGGGGTGACATAGGAATCCACCGGCGCACCCATTTGAATCCCTTCGCAAAATCTCTGTACCGCATCTGCACTCTTCAAATGAATCATCTGAATAATATCATGACGGACATGGTCAGCCTTTGGTTCTGTCTCATATCCCAAAAGCTCCATCATTTTCGCTGCGAATACGGCCGTTTTCAGTGCCTGTGCCACAGTATGCGGTGCCATAAACAGCCCCTGATACAATGCACGGTTATTGCCCAGTGTCGCCCCGCATTCACGACCAATACCGGGTACCGTGAGGTGCATGGCTGCGGATTCGACCAAATCATGCCGTCCCGCAAGATAGCCGCCCTTGGGTGCCAATCCACCGCCCGGATTTTTGATCAGCGAACCGACAACCAGATCCGCGCCAACCTGAGTCGGCTCCAAACGCTCCACGAATTCACCGTAACAGTTATCTACCAAAATTGCAACCGTTTTATTTTCCTGTCGAATCACCGCACAGATCTCTTGGATCTCCGCAACAGAAAGGGAGGCACGCGTGGCATACCCTTTTGAGCGTTGGATCAAAACCGCTTTGATTTTTGGATTTTTCACTGCTGCTGCGATCCCTTTTAAATCCGGCGTATTTTCAGCTGTTAAATCCACCTGTGCATAGTCTATCCCAAATTCACGCAATGATCCATTCCCATCTCCGGTCAGTCCGATGACACCGAGCAAGGTATCATAGGGCGCACCAATGGCGGATAGCAGGACATCACCGGGACGCAATACCCCAAACAGAGTCGATGCAATGGCGTGTGTGCCACTGGCAAAACTCACGCGGACAAGGGCATCCTCTGTTTGAAAAATGTCTGCGTAGACTCGATCCAACAAATCCCGTCCGAAATCGTCATAGCCATAGCCGGTTGTGCCATGGAAGCAGGTTTCGGACACCTTGTTGTTTTGAAATGCCACTAGGACTTTTTGCGTGTTTTCCTGCGCAATTTCGTCTATGCGGTTGAATTGTTCCGTGAGTTGCGATTGTGCTTTGTTTGCAAGTTCTGTGACTTTTTCGCTGATCTGTAAGCTCATGCTCTCCTACCTCTATTTTCAATCATTTTGAATGCGCAAATGCCGCGATGAGTCGAGCGCAAGCTTTGACATCTGCTGTTTCTACTGTCTCAACACCGGAGTGAATATAACGGCAGGGAATTGAAATACCACCGGTTAATACGCCGTTTCTTGTCATATGGATTGCACCGGCATCTGTGCCACTGCCTATCATCACATCTCTCTGATGTGGTATATTGTGTGTCGTGGCGAGATTTGAAAGCCGCTCGACGATTTGTGGATGTGAGATCACCGATTGATCCATGACTTTAATGGCCGCCCCGCCGCCCAGGACACAACTGCCCTTATGCGTACTATCCAATTCGTCGGCAAGGGTCACGTCAACGGCAATGCCATAATCCGGATCAATGGCGTAGGCAGCGGTTTTTGCGCCGCGCATTCCCAACTCTTCCTGTACCGTAAATACAAAATACAGGTCATTATCCTCTTCCTTGAGCATCTCCATTGCCTCTAAGAGTGCGATGCAGGAAATTCGATTATCCATATAGGGCGAGGTGATACGGCTTCCTGCGGCGAAGGAGGGCATATGAAAGACGGCCGTATCTCCAAGTTTTATCATGCTACGTGCTTCTGCCTCATTTTTCGCGCCGATATCCAAATATAAATCATCCAAGCTGATATCTCTTTCACACACCTTCTGACTGCGCGAAACCAGTCCACAAAGACCACTTCGAAAGCGCACCGGGGTATGGAGCAAACTGGGGGCGTGGACAGATCCCAGTTTCCCAAACCGCAAAAATCCATCTTTTTCTATATGCGTGACGATCAAACCAATGGTGTCCATATGCGCGGCGAACATATAACGCGGGCCGCTTCCTTTTTTGTGTGCGATGAGTTTGCCGAGCGTATCAAAACGACAGCAATCCACAAACGGTTCTGCCATTCTTTTAAGTTCCTGCC
>JAVVSI010000084.1:0-5506 GCA_036654315.1 Evtepia sp.
CCCCACGTCCCCAAAACGTATCATCGCTTCCGTTTGGAAGAATGGAAGCGCCATACAGACGATTGATGGAAAAGAGTCCGGGATCCCAGCCTGCGGAGATCAAGGCCAGTTTGCCGCTCTGTTTTGCAGCGGCATCCACAGCGGCGAAGTGTTTTGGGATATCTGCGTGGTTGTCGAAACTATCGACTACGTTACAGTTCGCGGCAACTTCGGGTGTCATGCCGGGGAGATCAGTTGCACTCCCGCCACAGAGAATCATGACATCAATATCGTGTTCAGCAAATTGGTCATAAGGAAGAACCGGGACATTTGCGCTGTGGATATGGAGTGAATTCGGATCTCTACGCGTAAAAACGGCAACCAGCTCCATATCCGGTGTGTGGGAAAGTGCGGCTTCGACGCCCTTTCCCAAGTTGCCATAGCCAATGATTCCAATTTTCAAAATAGTCTCCTTATCCGAGTAAATCTTCCATATTGTACAAACCGGCGGGTTTTCCGATCATAAAATTTGCGGCAGAAATGGCACCTTCTGCAAAGAGCGCGCGGTCATGTGCCTGATGTTTTAGGGTAATGGTTTGGGAGTCGGTTGCAAAAATGACTTCATGTTCACCGACAACATTGCCCATACGTAGGGAGTGAATGCCGATTTCATTTGGTTCACGCTTGGCTTTCCCATTGCGTCCGCAGACATAGGTGGCATCCGTTCTTGTTTCTTTGACGGCATCGGCCAGCATGAGTGCCGTACCGCTGGGGGAGTCAATCTTTCGATTGTGATGTTTTTCGATGATCTCGACATCGCAGCCGCCGAAAATAGCGGCAGCTTGTTTGACCAGTCGGGCGAGCAGAGCGACTCCGACGGAGAGGTTCGCCGCACGAAAAATCGGTATTGTTTCCGCAGCTTTGGAAATCAGTGCGATTTCCTCCGGTGTATGCCCGGTTGTTGCGATCACGAGCGGAATTTTTCGCGCGCTACAAAAATCCAAAAGTTCCCCGACACAGGCGTGCCAAGAAAAATCAATCACAACGTCGGCAGAACCGGTAAAATCTTGGAGTATTTAAAAAACGCCAGCGCCGCGGTTGCGATCGACCAAAGCGACCGGCTCCAAGTCGGTTTCGCGGAGCAGACGTGTGACTTCGTGACCCATGCGTCCCAGCGCACCATTTATGATTACATTCATCAAACCTTTAACCCCTGATTTCTCATCGCGGTCAAAAGCCGCTGATAGTTTGCATCTTCCATGGTAGAGAGCGGCATGCGCAGGAAATTATCACAGAAACCGAGTGCAGACATTGCGGCTTTGACGGGAATGGGGTTGACTTCGCAGAAGAGGGCAGAGATCAATTCGTGGAAATCGCATTGCAGTTGCGCACTTCCGGCGATATCCCCGGCAAAGAAGCGGGTACAAATTTCGCGTGTCTTTGCCGGCATAACGTTGGCGAGGACAGAGATACAGCCGATTCCGCCGAGGGACATCAGGGGAACAATTTGATCATCATTTCCCGAATACAGGTCAAGTTTTCCGCGTACTCTTGCCATTGTTTCGACAATCTTTGAAATATTACCGCTTGCCTCTTTGATTGCAACAATGTTTTCGTGTTCGGCAAGGGCTTCGTATGTTGTTGGTTCAATATTGACACCGGTTCTCGAGGGGACGTTGTATAAAATGACAGGCTTGCTGCTGACATCGGCGATTTTGTTGTACATCGAGATCAAGCCTTTTTGCGTTGCCTTGTTGTAATAAGGGGTCACAACGAGAACGGCATCTGCGCCGGATGCACAGGCACTTTTGGTTAAGTCGAGGGCATATGCGGTTTCATTGCTCCCGGTTCCCGCGATGATGGGGACACGGCCTGCGGTACGTTCCACGGCATAAGAGATGACGCGTCTGTGTTCGTCATCGGTGAGTGTGGAAGATTCTCCGGTGGTTCCACAAATGACAAGCGCATCAATTTTTTCGGCAATTTGCCAATCAATGAGTTTGCCAAATTTTTCATAATTCACGCCATTTTCGTCTGTCGGGGTCACGAGGGCAGTAGCAATGCCGGTAAAAACTGTCTTTTTCATAAGTAAAAACCTCCATTTTTTTATTGTGAGCAAACAAAAAAACAAGCAGCCGATACGAAATCAGCTGCTTGAATACTTAACGCACTGTCCCAATAAATGGTAAAACAATGAGATGTTCGTATCAAGGATAGCACTCCGCAAATGGCTTCGCGACAGTCAGACGACTCTTAATTCGTCTGCCCAACCGAACATCATAGTGCAGATGATGGACAATTTCGGCGTTGATCCCTTTCGACGATTCGACCCTGCAAGGTCATAAAGAACCGCTTACTGATGACACAACGCGCCTCTATCACAATTTATCTTTCTACTATATTCGATTTTGCCCCTGATGTCAAGACTAAATTCGAATTTTGTACTTGACAAATACTACTACACGTTGTAGAATAAACCTGCTACATGATGTAGTAGAGAGAAAGTATGTAGGAGGAACTGAGATGAAAGATATGAGTTTGTCGCAGGCGGAGCAGGAGATCATGGAGCTTGTTTGGAGTGCGGAAAAAAAGTGGATTAGTATTCCGGCCTTGCTGGAGCAATTCCCGCAAAAGCAGTGGAAATATACCACAATCGCCACTTTTTTTACGAGATTAAAGAAAAAAGGATTTCTAGAGACGAGAAAAGACGGTAGCGTCAATCTCTATCATCCGATGATTTCAAAAGAGGACTATCTGAATATCAAAACGCAGGAATTTGTTTCAATGGTACATGAGGGTTCCGCAAAAAGTCTGCTTGCTACTTTGTATTCCGAAAAGCTTTCCGAAGAGGACTATGAGGAACTATTGGAGTTGATTGAAAAATGTGAGGTGTAGTTTATGTGGGATTATCTATTTTTCAAGCTTGTGTTTTTAAGTTTGGCATTTGGCATATCGGGTAGCTTGATTTTACTATGCACTCGATTATTTGCAAAACGCCTGACAAAAACACAGTGCTATTATCTGTGGTTGATTCCTTTTTTGCTGGCGATCCTGCCGAGTATCGGAGGGATTCCAAGGTCAATGGGTGAAGTGCAACTGCGTGAACCGCAAACGGTTCGGACGCCCATACAGCCGACAGTACCGCAACAAACGCTTGATACGCCGACTATGGTTCAGCCTGCGCCGCAGGCGGTTTGGGGTGGCATCAGCCAACCCACAAAAACCCTGCCGATGCCGAACGCGATTCCATACACGCAAATTTTTTGTATCTTATGGCTCGTCGGCATGGCAGGAATCGGACTGTATCACGCAATATATCGGATTGTATTTCGTCGCAAAATGCGGGAAGCGTCCACAGAAGCCGATGAAGCGCAAAAGCTGAGGGTGCAGCAGTGTGGTTTGCGGTTCGGAAAGGTATCGCTCAAAACGATCTCAGCGGATATGTCACCCTTTGTAACGGGTCTTTTGAAACCGATAATTGTATTGCCGAACAGCGTACAGGATGAGGGCTTGCGACCGATTTTACTGCATGAACTCACACATTTGAAGCGGTGTGATTTGTTGTACGCGCTCTTTGTACAAACGATTCTGGTCATTCATTTTTTCAATCCACTTGCCTATGTTTTTGCAAAGGAAGTGAGGAGACTTGCGGAACTCTCTTGCGATGAAACGGTATGCAAACACTTGACAGCGATCGAACGGAAACGCTATGCTGCCACGATTCTTGACATGATGCGAACAAATCCACCATTGAAAGTACCGAATCGCCTGTGCCTGTCAGAGGGTGCGGCAGATATGAAAGAGAGGTTAAGGGTTATTATGAAGACAACAAAACAGAGCAAAGCAAGACGGATGACCGCCGTACTGCTCACCCTTGCGATCCTGTGCAGCGCGACTGTTCTGGCGGCAACGGTGAACGAGCAAAATCCGTCGAGAAATTCTTATATGTTCAACAAAGTGAGTGATACCGGCTACTTTTCGTATTTGAATCGCGACGAAGAACCACCGATGGCAGATACAGGCGATATGCCCGCCGGAATGGGAAAGGGCAAGCGTGAGATTTCTCTTGTAAATACTCCTTTTTACAAGAGCTTTTATGCCAAAATTTTGATCCCGGACTATTCTTTGCAAAAGGGATCGGGGGAAATTGCGATCAGTCATGAAGCGGAGAATGCGGTCAAAAATGTTGCTGTTGAAATACGCATGGATCGTTTTGAGAAAGCACTCAATCACAATAACGATTGGGTCGGTCAATTTACGGTCACACTCAATGGAGCGATCATAGCGGATCATATGAGAGGTTACATCAGCAATATCCCATCTGCAAAAAAGGCGGATGAATATAGTCGGGTTACGATTCTTGATGAAAAAAACAATCAAAGGATCACATTGGATGGAATCAATTTCAATCTGGTGGGCGATGATATGATCAATGCCTCCTACGACAAGATACAGATACAAAAAGAACTAGAAGCAGATCCGGCGACGAAAACCGCATATATAAACCGAACGACGCGTGCCTATTGTGATGGGATCGAGTATCAGATAGAAAGAAAAGAACAGGAACAATATTCAAGTTCTGTGCGCTATAACGCAACTACGTCACAGGTCGATTGCGAGATCGACACGACGACGGGGATCAGTGCGATCCAATCTATCAGTACGGAACAGTATCAATGTACGGCAGATACGATCATGGGAAAATTTCTGGTTATGAAATCCGGCTGTGTTGCCGATGAATTTGAGGGTACGATATCGGGACTTTCCGGAAAAATAGGTGATACCGTACAAGTTACGTCCAAGGATCAACGCTATCAATTGGAATATACAGTGGGGAGTTATGAACATTCAGAGGATCAAATGGAAGCCAAAAGGGTAGGGTATACATATACAATGCCCGAAGCGTATGCGACCTCGCCTGATCCCGCTGAACGGAAAACATATGAAGATGGGAAATTTGTACAGAGCGCAAAACAGAGCGCAAATAGAATGACCGCTGCGATGATGCCTTTTACAGTGACGCTAAATCCCGACAAAACAAGCATAAGCGTGAAGTTAAAAGCCGGACTGCCCTATGACGGCTGGTGCGCGGTGTTGGCAACTTATAGGGGAAATGAGGGACTGTGGGAAGAAAAATTATCCAAAAGCGGAGATACGGAATGGGTTTACCCACTCGACGTGAATCCAACGACCCATTACCTTGAGTTCAGTGCCTATAAAAAGGTGCCATATATCCACATGGAAGAGTACGAACTGGCATTCAGACTTGTCAATGGAACACTTTTCTATACAAACTGTATTGGGCAGACTTTTGATAATCCAAATTATGGTGTAGACGAGGGCTATCAACGGCTCTACGACACTGTTTATCCGGAAAGACGGTTTGTACAGCCGTGAATCTGAGCGTAAAAAAATTGGCGAAAGCATCATGCTTTCGCCAATTTGTGTTTGTCAACGATAGGAGTCCTCGTAAATGTTCACGCAATCCTCGTCACTGAGGACACAGCGATCCAGTTTAAAGAGACTA
>JAVVSI010000085.1:0-5462 GCA_036654315.1 Evtepia sp.
GATCCTGAAATTTTTCTGAAGAAAAATTTAGTAAAGACTTTAATTGTTAGACTTGCGGGCATGCAATGAAAAGGGGCGGTGCAGTTTTCCCACACCGCCCTTTTTTTGATTACTTACGGATTCCGAGTTTTGCGATCAAAGTACGATAACGATCCATGTCCTTATTTGCCAGATAATCCAGCATCTTACGACGCTTACCAACCATCTTCAACAAGCCACGACGGCTGTGGTTATCGTGCTTATGAATTTTCAGATGCTCGGTCAGCTCGATGATACGAGCGGTTAAAATAGCGACCTGAACCTCGGGAGATCCTGTATCTGTGGGATGGGTACGGCTGCCTTCGATGACAGCACTTTTGACATCTTTGCGAATCATAAAAATAAATCCACCTTTCAAAATATGCCTCAAACTGAGTTATGGGCGGGTGTTTGCGATATCCCGGAACTAAGTGAGAGGTATGCACATATGTGCAGAAATCAGTTTAACATATTGTGGCACAACTGTAAAGAAAAAATTCACTTTTTTCAAACAAATCGCAGGGATTAGCCTTTTTTACCACCCTTGAGTGCTTTCATACGCAGTTCATGTTGTAGGATCCGTTTTCTGAGACGGAGACTTTTGGGGGTGACTTCGAGAAGCTCGTCATCCGCCAAGAATTCCATACACTGTTCCAGACTGAGTTGACGTGGTGTAATGAGGCGGAGTGAGTCATCACTGCCTGAGGCACGCATATTGGTGAGTGCTTTTTTACGACAGATATTGACTGTAATATCTTCATTTTTGGGTGTTTCACCGACAACCATACCGGCATAAACGGGAACACCGGCACCCAAAAAGAGCGTTCCGCGTTCTTGTGCGCTAAACAGGCCGTATGCGATGGATTCGCCTGTTTCAAAAGAAACAAGGCTGCCTGAGCTACGTCTTGATAATTCGCCGCGATATGGGGCATAAGAATCAAAGATGGTTGCCAAAATACCTTCGCCGCGTGTATCGGTCAAGAACTCATTTCGATAACCGAAGAGTCCGCGTGAAGGGACAAAGAACGTCAGTTTCATACGATTGCCAACGGGCGTCATCTCTAGGAGGTCACCTTTTCTGGAACCCATTTTATCAATGACAGCACCGACTGCGTCGGAGGGGACATCTGCAATGAGTCGTTCCATTGGTTCGCAACGCACGCCATCAATATCACGAAACAAAACACGGGGTGGAGAAACTTGGAATTCATAACCCTCACGGCGCATGGTTTCAATGAGAATAGACAAATGCATCTCGCCGCGTCCCGCAACATTGAAAGATTCGGTTGTTTCGGTTTCGGTTACTTTGAGGGAGACATCTTTGAGTGTTTCCTTTTCGAGACGCTCACGGATGTTACGGGAGGTGACGAATTTGCCCTCTTTGCCTGCGAATGGGGAATCGTTGACGGCAAAGGTCATTTCCATGGTTGGGGCAGAAATCTTGCCAAATGGGAGCGCCTCCGGCTGACCTGCGGCACAGATCGTATCGCCGATTGTGATATTACCGATGCCGGACATGGCAATGATATTACCGGCTGTAGACTCGGTCACGGGTACGCGGGCAAGCCCTTCCATTTCGTACAGGTTTACGGCTTTTAAGCGGCGGCTTGGGGTTTCTTCGGTATCGTGATAATTGCAGACCACAATTTCCTGATTCTGACGAATGGTGCCGCGCTCAATGCGTCCGATTGCAATACGTCCAACAAATTCATTGTAGTCAATGGAGGAGACCAGCATTTGGAATGGCTCGTCCACATTTGCCTGTGGTGCGGGGATATAATCCAGGATTGTCTGGAAGAGGGGGTGCAAATCGGTTCCCAAGTTATCGGGAGAGAAAGACGCGATGCCTTGTCTTGCGGAACAGAAGAGGGTGGGGGAATCCAATTGCTCTGTCGTTGCGTCCAAATCCAAGAGCAGTTCCAGAATTTCATCCATGACGGCATGGATGCGTTGATCGGGTCGGTCGATTTTATTCACAACGACAATCACGCGATGCCCAAGTTCTAGGGCGCGTGAGAGGACGAATCGAGTTTGTGGCATAGGGCCTTCTGCCGCATCGACGAGAAGGATGACGCCGTTTACCATCTTTAAGATACGTTCGACCTCGCCGCCGAAATCGGCATGGCCCGGGGTATCTACGATATTGATTTTCACGTCACCATAACGGATGGCGGTATTCTTGGCAAGGATGGTAATGCCGCGTTCACGTTCCAGATCACCGGAATCCATTACGCGATCCATCACGGCCTGATTGTCACGATAGACGCCACCTTGCTTGAGCATTTCGTCCACCAAAGTTGTTTTGCCATGGTCAACGTGGGCAATAATCGCAACGTTTCTTAACTTTTCATTTTGCACGTTTAGCGCACCTCAAATCTTACTATTTCACATAGGAAAACATTATATATTTATTTTGGTCAAAACACAAGCATTTTCAAAATCTTGCGCTTAAAAACGTCATTTTGTCCAATTTCATCACTGATTATGCTGAAAAAGTCCGATTCTTCCTTGAATATCACGGAACTTGCTTCTTTCTTGGCGGGGCTTGTTTTTACGCTTTACAGTGCAATCCGGGCTTATCTAAAAGTAGCGATCAAGACCAGAATCGTGATATGCAGGGGGTAGAAGGCGTAAAAACCATATTGCATGGCGCGGCTATTGTATCCTTTTTCGCCGCGATACAGCCAAATGAGTGGCAAAGAGAAGAGGGCAAATGCCTGAAGTGGGAACATGAATCCGAAAATAGGGATCTCTTGTCCGCCCATCATAAACCAATTCATACAGACCATAAAAACAACTTGTATGGCGATAGGATATTTGGTTTGCTTGGAAAAATAGAACATCAAAACGGTGAGGACACCAAGCCCACCGTAATCCACAAAAGCAAATGTTCCAACGAAAAACGCGCCGATCAAAACCAAAGACGCGCGGATGAATTTGCCGTTGCCTTGATCTTTGATGCGATCTAGGAGTGTGAGTGCGCAGAGTGCGATGAGAAAGGTAAACATGACATTTTGGTGAAAGGGATAAATGTTTGCACCGCACATAAGATTGAAAGGAAGTTCGGAGATAAGCGCAAAGACAAGTACGCGTAAAATATATCGTTTCCGGTTTGATGTGTGGTAAAAACCCTCGGCGACCAAGAATGCGAAGATAGGAAAGGCGAGGCGTCCCACGCAGTTCATCCATAGGTTTCCGTCCACGACGGTGGCCCAAGCGTGATCCAGTAGCATTGAGATCATAGCAATGACTTTTAGGTGTGCGGTGGTGAGCGCGGGGCGTTTCGTTTTGTCGATCATAAAAAAACCTCAACTTTTTTTCAAAAAGGGGCTTGACATTTGCGGAAAGTGTGTTATTGTATTAGATAGTTAGTACATCAACACAGCAATACAATAATACAGTAGGAGGTGCGGTATGAACTGGCTATTTCAAAGCGACTTACCAATTTATTCCCAGTTGATTCACGGGATTACACAGGGCATTGTTGCAGGTGATTTCAATCCGGGCGAGCGGCTGCCATCTGTGCGCGAACTGGCCTCGGAGGCGGGGGTCAATCCCAATACCATGCAGCGTGCTTTGACGGAATTAGAGCGTATCGGGCTTGTTCACAGTCAGAGGACTGCGGGCCGATTTGTAACGGAGGACGAGAATATGATACAGGAGACGAAAAAAGGTTTGGCAAGAGAACAGATCAAAGGTTTTGTGGCAGCGATGATTTCTTTGGGGTATACGATCCAAGATATCATTGATCTGATCCAAGAAGAGGAGAAAGGGGAGGAACTGAAATGCCTGTCTTAGAATGCAAGAATCTGAGCAAACGGTACGGTGCGGTGAGTGCCTTACACCAGGTCAGCCTGACAGTAGAACCCGGTCGTATCGTCGGGCTTTTGGGTCCGAACGGCAGCGGGAAAACGACATTGATTAAACTTGCAAACGGCTTGTTGATGCCAAGTGAAGGAGAAATTGTTGTAACAGGGTTTCAGCCCGGTCGAGAGAGCCATGCCAATGTATCTTATTTGCCGGAACGGATCAGTTTACCGCTTTGGATGACGGTCACGCAGCTTTTGGAGTTCTATCGCGATTTTTATAAGGACTTTCAAATGGATAGGGCAAAAGAGATGTTAGATCATCTGAGCATTTCACAAAAGCAAAAAATCAAGCAGATGTCAAAAGGCACGCGTGAAAAAGTGCAATTGATTCTAACCATGAGCCGCAAAGCACAGCTTTATCTGTTAGATGAACCGATTGGCGGCGTCGATCCCGCAACCAGAGATTATATTCTGCATACGATCATCAGTAATTACAACGCGGAAGCGTCGGTGGTTATCTCCACGCATTTAATTGCCGATGTGGAGCAAATTCTCGACGAAGTGATATTCATCAATCAGGGACAAATTGTGTTGCAGACGACAGTCGATACCATTCGCGAAGAACGAGGGATGAGTGTAGATGCGCTATTCCGGGAGGTATTCAAATGTTAGGAAAATTATTAAAGCAAGAATTTGTCGCGACAACGAGAGTGATGGGTCCGCTGTGTTTGGTGGTTTTGGCACTCGCGGTCTGTGCAAACTTTTCGGCGCGTATTCTTGATTTCAGCAACAGTACGGTACTTTCTATTTTGGCGGGATTGGTCATGATGGCATTCGGATTTGCGATTATCGGGGTATGTATTATGTCGGTCGTGCTGATGATTAACCGTTTCCGCACCAACCTGATGGGCGATGAGGGGTACGTTATGTTTACGCTACCGGTGAATTCGCATCAGCTTGTTTGTTCAAAGATCATGGTTTCCACGACGTGGTTCATTGGAACCGGTATTGTTTGTATTCTTGCAGGGATGATCGCAGCCTTCCGCGTTGATTTTATCACTCAAATTTTCTCGGATATCCGTGATATACTGGCGCAATTCAGCACATATTACGCGCTGAATGGGATTGCGATTTTAGTTGAAACACTGATTCTTGTTTTGTTGGCCTGTGCGGCCTGCTGCCTGATTTTTTACGCGGCACTGGCAGTTGGACATAGCTTTGCGAATCATAAGAACTTATTGTCCGTTCTATTTTTCTTTGGGTTTCAGTTTGTATCTCAAATTATTGGAACGATTGCCATTGCCGCTGTAGGCGACATGGACTTCAACCTTTGGCAGACGATGAGCAATATGGAAATGACACATCTCATGATGGGGGTTGGCATTTTAGTGACGCTGATTTATAGTGCCATCTTCTATTTGGTTAATACGTTTATGCTGGAAAAGCGTCTGAATCTCGAATAAGAATTGCTGAGATAAAAAAAGCGGCACCAAAATGGTGCCGCTTTTGTCTGTTTAGAATTACTTGTACTCGTAAAAACCCTTGCCGGTTTTACGACCCAGCAGACCGCCGCGAACCATCTTCTTGAGCAGAAGAGCAGGGCGATATGTGGAGTCGGAAGTTTCGGGGTAGATG
>JAVVSI010000086.1:0-5422 GCA_036654315.1 Evtepia sp.
CGGTAAATTTTACGGTTGTTTTTCATTTTTCAAATCCTCGTTTCTATTCGCTCTTTCTTGATATCTTGATATCATTAGCTGTAGTGAAAAAAGTCTCTGCTTGATCGTTTAGCGCGTAAACTTTTGCACTTTGTCCGCTCCCTAAGGTAGCCTGATATGAGGCTACCTTTCCAAAACTCCAAAGCTCCGTTTCATCCATCCTACTCACCCATTCTTACCCTCTCTTCCGATTCTTGGAACGTCTTGATAAACATATGTTTCGGGATCTTTGTACGATTCCCGCTCCGTATAACCGGGAACAACAGGCGTTCCGGTGCATCACGGGACAGAATCCGAATGACTTGTGGATCCATCTGTAAGTACAGGGCTACGTCCTGCGGCGTTAGAAAATCTTTCGGAATCGCCGCAATATCTGCAAGTGTCATTTTCTGTACCTCGTTTCTATTCAATCTCGCTTGATATCATCAGATGTAGTAAAAGGTGGGACCGTCTATGCCAAGTTCTTTTCAGCCCAAAGTTTTAGTTCACCGGCTGTTTTTGTGATTTTGTCAAGGTAGTCGATCACATGGCTGAGTTGTGGACGCTCTGTCTCATCAATGATGCCGTCCTCTGTGATATCAAGAAAAATGTTCTCAACAGACTCCCCCTTGCGAAACGCTACCATCAACTTCACAGCCAGCCGATCCAGCTCGTTCAGCTCGTACTTCTGTAAGCTACGGCAACCAATGGGACAAACGCTTGTACAATAATGATTCAAAAGCTCGGGAGCATTGTAGCCGTCCGCCATCAGTAACACTTCCTCCGGGTAAGGGGACAAGCTCCCCAACTCAATACGCGCAAGCCGTGTACGGTCGATCCCAAGCAGCTCCGACGCCCCCTCACGACTGTTCAGCCGATCGTTGAACGATGCCGCACCCATCCGTGCAATACAAAATGCATTCCCTGCCGCCTTTGTGGGTTTTCTGGACATTTATTTCACCTCGCTTTTCGGGTAAGATGTAAAATGAAGATTGTCCTTTCCATCTTCCCCCGCCTTTCCTCCGCGTCTTATTGCTCAGTCGCCGCTTCGCTTGCTTCCGGCGCGAGTAGTTCATCTACCGTACAGCCATAAAGTTTCGCTACTCTTAACAAGAGTGCGACTTTGGGTTTGGTGCGGTTCGTCTCCCACAATGAAATATTCGATCTGTCAATCCCAAGATGCGTCGAAACTTGATCTTGTGTCATGTTCACTTTTTTACGCGCTGAATAAAATCCCATGTCGTCTTTTCTCCTATCTTTTAAAGATTAGTTATACTAATTGACATTTTTGGTTAAATCGCTTATTATGTTAGGTATACTAAAGAAAATAAGCGAAAGTACGCTTGAATAAGAACTTGATATGCTTGAAGATTTGTGATCTATTGTTAGTATATCTCATTTATTAAGGATTATCAACAGTATATTTTTTGTTTATCCTATTTATTAAGGATTTTGTAGGATGTAACAATTGGGGAGGTGTGGATTTGTTTAATTATGAGAAACTGAACGCGCTAATAAATGAAAAGGGTATCAAAAAAACGGCTTTGGCGGAAAAAATCGGAAAAAATCAATCCATTTTTACTGATTGGAAAAAAGGAAAATCAGAGCCTAAGGAAGAATATATTGAAATAATTGCAAGTCTGCTTGATACCACTGTTGCATATCTAACAGACCAAACAGACCAAAAAGAAAAGCCCACCACTGAACTCAGTGGTGAGCGTCTTGAAAATTTTAATTTGTTCGTCAGAAAACTAAAAGAACATGGCCTTGACTTGGATACCGCCAGTGAGCAGGATATCGACTGCTGGATCAACATTATCAGCTCCGCGAAATCGGTGTTCGATAAATAAAGCAATCTCTTCCATGCTGTCCTCGCCTAAATAATCGCTTTTGTACAGGTCGCAACAGCCATCATAGAGTGCAAGCGACTTACTTCCCATATCATTCATCCTTTCCCTTGTTGTTCTGCGGTTGTAAATAGACCATAACATATCATGGATTATTTTACGACCGCATTTTTATATAAGAAAGCAAAAAATAAAAGATGTATAGAGAGGGATTCATATTATGGAATTTTTCGGGGGTTTTGTAGTTTTAGAAATTATAATACTGGTTTTCTACCTCAAAAAAATAAAAGGACAGCAACAACACCTAAAAGATCAACAAATCAGCATCGACATACAACTTGCCAATGTCAACCGACAGACAGAGCAACAACTTGAGAAAATAAAAACGGAACAACAACACCTAACAGATCAACAAAGCAGTATCGAAACACAACGTGCCGATGCCAACCGACAGACAGAACAACAACGCAAAGAAGCGGACTCCTATTGCCAAAAGGCAAGGGATCAGGCCGATGTAATCTATCAGAAAATTGATGAGATCAAACAAGAAAAAACTGTCCTTCAATCTGAACTCAATTCACTCGCCTTAGATACGGTCGTGGGTATGGTTCGCATTGATGCTTATGAAACAATGAAATCCGATGAAATCAAAAATAGTTTAGCACTCCTCCGCACAAAACAGGACGATCTCATTCAATCCGGCGACGCACTCATCCTATCCAACGAAAGTACAAGCAAAAGAATCGTTGATAGTCAGAAAAAACAGATTTTGCGCTGCTTTAATGCCGAATGTGCAAGTATTATCCAAAATGTAACTGTGAAAAATGTCGATGCGTCGCGTACCAAAATTCAACGCGCATTCGATGCCAATAATAAAATTTTCCTCGTAGACGGTGTGCAGATCTCACAAGCCTATATTGCTGCAAAGTTTGAGGAACTCAGCCTCCTCTATGCCTACATCCTAAAAGAGGACGATGAGCGCGAACAACGTAAAGCCATCAGAGAGCAGATGCTTGAAGAGGAAAAGGTGCGCCGCGAGATTGAACGTGCCAAACAGAAAATTGAGAAAGAAGAAACTCAGTTTACAAATGAAGTCAACAAACTTATGCAATATATGCAGAAATCCAAAGATGACATAGAACGCAAACTCTATATTGACAAAATCGCAGACCTTGAAGAGAATTTGAAACGCTTGCAACAAGATAAAGATGATGTCTTGCATCGAGAAGCCAATACCCGAGCCGGCTTTGTCTACATTATTTCAAATATTGGATCCTTCGGAGAAGATATCTATAAAATCGGCATGACACGCCGCCTGGAACCCTTGGAACGTATCAACGAACTCAGTAGCGCATCCGTGCCTTTCGCCTTCGATGTCCACGCCTTGATCTTTTCAGACGATGCACCCACCTTGGAAACAACCTTACATCAGACTTTCCAAGATTATAGAGTCAACAAAGTCAATCTTAGAAAAGAATTCTTCCACGTTGATCTTGATCAAATTAAGTCGGTCGTCACAAATAAACACAATGCAACCGTCAAGTTCCTCGATCTCCCCGACGCAAGCGAATACCGCAAAACTTTAGATCTGGAAACAATCGGAGTCGCCATGTCCAATTGACTCAAAAAGTAAAATGGCATGAAAAAACCACCTCACGAATGAGGTGGTGATCGTGGAGGTGATCAAGTGGACATAGAAGCTGTGCAACAACTTTGCGACACTGCCCCGTTTCAAATGACGCAACACGCGGAACTTCGGAGACGGCAAAGGGGAATTTCAATCCCGGATATCAAGCAAGCCATTCATAGTGGTATCATCATTGAGGATTACCCCGATGCGTACCCTTATCCCGCTAGCCTTATTCTTGGACTTTCCCAACAACAAAAGCCAATCCACCTCGTATGTGGTATTGGCAATGGGGTCTTGTGGATTGTAACGGCCTATCATCCGGATCCCGATAAATGGGAAACTGACTTGAAAACCAGAAAGGAGCAATAATATATGACCTGCTTTTTTTGCAAAGGCGATATGCTAGATGGTACAACTTCACATATGATTGAATTGGAACATTGTATTGTTGTTGTCAAAAATGTCCCTTGCCACAGGTGTTCTCAATGCGGCGAAATCGTATTTAACAGCGACGTGATCGAGCGACTTGATACCTTACTTGCCCTCTTTGAAAGCGCAATGACAGAGGTGGCTGTCGTCAATTATTCCTCCCTGAAAACTGCGTAATGCAAAAAAACCACCCACAGTACGTCAATACCGGGGGCGGTCATAAGGAGAGTGATGCTTTGAATCTCTACTTTATTTCATTCTATCATAACAGGGAGTGTAGTTCAAAATGTTATGCGTAAAATGTCAGGCTACCATCTCAAATGACAGTATATTTTGCAATGTCTGTGGAAAAAAACAAGTCGTACAACGGCGCGCCGGTATCAAGTCCAGAGGGAATGGGCAAGGTACCGTCTACAAACTCAAAAGCGGTAAGTGGCGTGCTGCTAAAACCCTTGGGTATTATACGGACGACCAAAATAAAAAACATAGGGTCGTTGTCACAAACTCCAAACTCATGACAAAAAAAGACGCGCTCAAGTGGCTGGCAGAAGATGCCGAAAAAACAACGCAACGAAAAGACATCACCTACAAAGCACTTTACGACCTCTGGCTCCCGACACACCGCGCCGGGAAAGATACCATGAACTGCTACAAAGCCGCTATGAATTATTTTAAACCGATCTGGTTCTCTAAAGTCGCCGATATCGGCGTTGACGACCTACAGGAGTGCCTTGACGAATGCCCCAAGGGGAAACGTACCAGACAGAATATGAAAGCCGTCTGCGGCCTTGTATACAAGTACGGCATACCTCGACGCTGTGTGGCCGGTAACCTTAACTTCGCACAATACCTCATCGTCACAGGTCAGAACGCAATCAGCAAACAAGCTCTCGAACAGGTGGACGTAGACAAAATCAAGGCTCAAATCGGGATCACAGACGGCGCGGATTATGTCTATGCCCAAATTTATCTCGGATTTCGCCCCTCTGAGTTCTTAGACCTCGATGCAATGCGTTACAATAGAAAAGAACGCGCCTTCATTGGTGGTGCCAAAACAGAAGCTGGTACAGACCGCATCGTTACCATATCTCCCAAAATACTGCCCATTGTGGAAAACCTTGTACACGACAAGATAAGCGGTGCCGTCTTTTGTAACCCCGATGGTAGCAAAATGTCTATCAGAGATTACAGACAGCTCTTCTACAATGTTCTCGATGCCGCCGCTATTTATAACCCTATCGAAAATACAAACGGTGTCAACGTCCATAGATTCACCCCTCACAGTTGCAGACACACCTTCGCGACACTCCTCAAACGCGTAGGTGGTGCAGACAAAGATAAACTCGAACTCATTGGTCACACCAGTGAGGAAATGTTGCGCTATTATCAGGACGTTAGCCTTGATGACCTAAGAAAAATTACAGACCTAATCTAATCCCTATTGCATATCTATTGCATACGGCTCAAATCTTATGCTCTGTATTAAAAAAACAAAAAA
>JAVVSI010000087.1:0-5393 GCA_036654315.1 Evtepia sp.
GTACGCAATCGCTCTTTTATGTATAGGGAATTATGGGAGATCGTCTGCGATATCGTTTGGTGAGGTGACGATTTCCTGTTCTGTGCGCCGGCCCATATCGGTTTTTAGGATTTGATAGCAGGCGGCGGCAATTGGAACGCCGAGTAACATACCGGCAATACCCATCAGACCACCGCCGATTGTAATGGCGGCGAGCACCCAAAGGCCGGGCAGGCCGATGGAGGCACCGACGACGCGAGGATAGATCAAATTGCCTTCGAGCTGTTGTAGGATGACGATAAAGAGCAAAAACAGCAAAGATTCCATGGGGGACACGGTAAAAATCATGAATGCGCCGATACCGGCGCCGATATAGGCACCTGCGATGGGGATTAAGGCACTGAATCCGATGAGTGTTCCGATCATATTAGCGTAGTGGAAACGGAATAGCATCATACCGCCGATACAGAGGGTGCCTAAAATGACGGCTTCGATACATTGTCCAACGATAAAGCGATGAAAACTGTCATTCAATACTTTGATGACATAGTGTAAATGGCCGTTCCAGGTAGGTTTTAGGTATGTTTTGCTTAAGCGATCCATTTGTGCGCTTAGTCTCTCTTTTCCGGAGAGCAAATAGATAGAGAAAATCAAAGCAACAAGCAAGGTGACGAGGAGAGAAAAGGTTGAGGTGACAAAGGTGGCAACGGTTCCCATAACGCCGCCAAAGCCGGTTGTGAACCAATTGAGTGCTTTTTTTACGATAGACTGCCAATCCCAATTTTGAGAGGAGAAGGAGGAGAATAAGGTTGGCAGATCAAAGCGGGAGTTGAGTTCATTATAGATGCGTTCTGCCACGGGTGGGATTTCATATGCAAGGAGTTTGGCGCAGGAAACAAGCTCCGGTACAATGAGTCGTACGACGAAGTACAAAATCGCAAGCAAACTGATAAATGCGAAGAGCATACACACGATACGACGGCTTTTGGCAACAGACCGGGCTTTACTTTTAGGAAAATAATGTGATTCGTAGAAGCTCATGAGCGTATTCACTAAATAAGCAATGACAAATCCAAGGACCAAGGGCCATGCGGCGCCCAGTATTCCGAGTACGAGTTGAGCCATGCCATCCCAATAATGTATCAGCAAGTATAAAACAAATATCGTGACACCAAGGCGGATACACGTTTTCCAATCCGGTTTCATCAATTGACCCCCTGTTTTTCTGTTTAGTATATCAAATTATGTTTGATCATGCAAGTTTCAATGCGAAAAAACAGAGGTTTTGTAGAGGTGTTATCTAAGGTCGATGTGATTGATAGCCGCAAAAACTGCTGCCGTTGTAGAGTTGGTAGTTATTTTTCCCGACTTTTTTTGCAGCATAGAGTGCCGTATCGGCATGATTATAGAGTTCTTGAAAGGTTGTGCCATCTTTGGGAGAAAGGGCGATACCGACACTACCTGACAGCGTATATTTCTTTCCCTGAATGTCTGTGTAGGAAATGCGAAATGCCTTGCAGATTTCGTCTCCTTTTTTGCGTACGATTTCATCTGTGACGCCATTTTTCATATAGGCGATGTATTCATCACCGCCAATGCGCCCAACAATGCCATCCTTACAAAAGATATGCGAGAGTGCTTCTCCGAGTTCGCAGAGGACGGTATCGCCGTAAACGTGACCGAAATGGTCGTTAATATCTTTGAAATTGTCGACATCAATCATAAAGAGTGCTGCGGTAGCGTGGGAGCGGTTCAAACTAAGATGCTCTGTAATGAGTTTGGCAGTCACACCTTTGTTATAAAGACCCGTCAGCGAATCACGTTCTGCTTTATATTGCAGATCCATTTGGCAACGCTTGTCGGCATCTATATTTTTAACATAGGTAAAGCCACGAATACCACCGCTTGTGGTATCTCGTGCAAGGTTTGTGACCGCACGGCACCAGACAGATCCGCCGGTGGAAAGCAACTGACGATATTCCAGTGTAATCTCACTGTTCCCTTGTTGAAATTCTTGGACGATATTGGACGGGGAGGCATATCTCACAAACTTCTCTGTATCATTGGGATGAATCAATTTGCGCGCCATAAAACCAAGCATATCGCTGTAACGGTAGATCATATTTCCCCGTTCATCCTGAATCTCTTCGCAGCCGCTTATGATTAAGTCCTGGTTTAAATTAAATTCATAGGTTAAGAGGGCATCTTTGGTGATAGCATTGCGATATTCCTGTTCTTGTGAAATTGTCAATTCAAGTGCAGCGTTTTGTTCTTTATAATCGAGGAGTTTCCCGGTTTTGATCGCGAACAGTAGCATAATATAAGTGCCGATTAGTATGACGCAGGGCGCAACGATTTGGTTTTGCACCATACCGCTGTGAACGATTGGATTTTCCGCGACAGCGGAATTGAAGAGTAAATACAAGATGTTGATGAGCATCCAAGCCAACATGAAAACCTGTTGATCGCGGTGTGCATTCACAATGCACACCTGATCCAGGGGCAATAATTGAATGACAAGACCAACGGCGATATTTAAGAATATAAAGGTTGCAAGCACTGAATTTGCATACAGTGTGGGATCATTCGAAATATCATAAATTGAACTGTCGCAGGCCATAGAAAAAATGCCCGTAGTGATTGCGCGGAACGCCAAAATGTGAATGACACAGGCGCAAGTACAGAACAGATTTTTCAAAAAAGTATCTTGATAAAAAACGGTAAATTCCACCAATAATATAATGGTAACGAGTAAATATGGAATCAGAGTACCACCAATGAGTGTAGATAAACCAAAGACGAAGAGTGCATTAAAAACCCCGACAGGTAGTCTAAGGAGTTTTGTGAGTCGTGGATGTGCAAGCAGGTGGTCGATGAGTTCAAAAATCCAATACCAGTAAATTGCTATGAGTACAAATAGCACGACTGTAGACAGAATAGATGTATCAGTATTCATGTTATTGTCTTACCCTTTCCGTTGCAAATGTGATTCACAACAATGTGTTTGTATTGGTTATCGGGTTAGTTTGCGTGTAAAGGGGGCAGTACTTCATGAGTGGTATTATACTCTGAAAGATCTAATTGCACAATAGGGCATAGTAAAATGGGTCGAGTCGTCTAAGTGCTTGAGGAAGTTTTGATTTCGTTGAGGAATCTATTTTTCCGTAATTCCTGCTTGATCGCTTTCACCATAGTGGCAATGAAGCGGATTTCCCATTCACTGCAATCGCTTATTTCCGTTGCAATTTCGCCGGAGAAGCTGTCTTTTGATTTTTCCAAATTATCACAAAGCAGAGCATCGGCGGATACTTCAAGTGTATCTACAATTGCGATGAAAATTTTCATACTGGCGATGGTATTACCGGTTTCGATATGACTGATATGCGTCGTACCTACGCCCACGCGCTCTGCAAGTTGTTCTTGGGAAAAGCCTTTTGCCAGACGTGCGGATCGGATTCGTTTGCCGATATCCAAATAATTTATTTCCATAGTTCGGACCCTCCTAAATACATATACTTGTATTGTATGTGCATTTAGACTATGCCGTAATATCTCAAATATGCAGTTAGACTATTCATGCATAGAACAGCGTGAGATACGCCCCCACCATGATAGGTAGGGGCGCATCTGTTTTTACAAATTCTCAAGTTCTCTGACCGTATCCTCCAGCGCATTTTTAGGTACATAAGCCGCCGCCATACCCATCGCACACTCCAGTGTTAGACTACCTGAGGATGCAACAATGGGTAGGTTTATGATCAGGGGGAATCGGCGGCGTAGGACTTCGCGAGATTTTGGATTCTCCATCAATTCCCTTATGGTAATATGATTGTTTTTCAGATTCATGTGATCACCTCCATTACAGTCTATGTTCCCTGCACCAAAAATTGTACTTTTTCGATGTATATTTTTATCGCAGGGGGGACATAGTAGATTCAGAATTCAAAAGGAGGTTTTATGATGGATATGAAATTTGGAAAAGCGCACATTCAGTGTTCTGTTGGCGAATGTTCACATCACAGTAAGGATCAGGACGTTTGCGCGCTGAACTCCATTCGCGTAAGCTGTTGCGGACCCAGCAGCACTGATTGCGATTGCACCGAGTGTGCGTCTTATGAACAGAAGCCCGGCAAAGGCTGAGCTAAGGTTGACTTTGTGGCAGAACAAATCCCGTCGGCAAAAGCCGGCGGGATTTTTCAGTTACTCTTTTGTGTCCGGCTCTACCGGTTTGGCAGGTTCCGCTTTTACGGCGGCATCGGGCTTTGCTGCGGGCTTAACCGGTTTTTGCTCCGGGACAACGCCATCGACTGTAATCAGCTTACGTGGGCATTTCTGCGCACAAATTCCACAGCCGATACATTTCTCATAGTCAATCTTTGCAAGATTGTTTTCCATGACAATGGCTTCTTTCGGGCAAGCCTTTAGGCAGAGCGAACAGCCGATACAACCATCATCACAGCCTTTTCGTACTTCGGCACCCTTTGCCTTAGACGAACAGGGAATGGCAACGTGTTTCTTTGTTTTGCGTGGGATGAGTTCGATGATGTTGCGTGGGCAGATGGTGACGCAGCGGTTACAAGCTACGCAAGCATCTTCATCGACTTTTGCGACGCCATCTACGATATGAATGGCATCAAACGGACACTCCGACACGCAAGTACCGCCGCCAAGGCAACCGTACTGGCATTGAAGTGGGCCGCCAGCGGACATACGTGCGATTGCCAAGCAGTCTTGCAGACCGACGTAGTCATAGCGGAGTTTGTCGCAACCTTTGCCGGTACATTGTACCTGTGCGACTTTACGGACAGACGTATCGACTGTAACCCCCATGATTTCGGCGATTTGCGTCGCGACAGCTGCACCACCGGGGGCACAGGCATTGACCGGAGCTTCCCCTTTGACGACAGCGGCTGCATAGCCGCCGCAGCCCGGGAATCCACAGCCGCCGCAGTTTGCACCGGGTAAGCACTCGGTGATAGCTGTTTCACGTTCGTCGACCTCCACGGCAAAGACCTTGGCGGCGACACCCAGAATCAGACCAAAGGCGGCACCCATGACACCCAGTACGACCAGAGCAGTAATTACATTTCCCATCTCTATACCCCCCTTACCAAATTTTCAGGCCTTGGAAGCCCATGAAAGCAAGGGCGATCAGACCACCGGAGATCAATGCGATTGGGAAGCCTTCAAATGCGCGCGGACATTCGGAGAATTCCAAACGCTCTCGGTTGCTGGCGAAGAGAATGATTGCCAAAGTGAAACCGAGGCCACCGGTGACGCCATAGACAACGCTCTCGATAAAGTTATAAGCGAGCTGAGTGTTGGCCAACGCAACACCAAGCACTGCACAGTTCGTTGTAATCAAGGGCAAGTAGATACCGAGTGCGGAGTAGAGGGACGGTACAGACTTACGC
>JAVVSI010000088.1:0-5390 GCA_036654315.1 Evtepia sp.
ATCCCTGCTTTTTTATCAACTCCAGCCGCTTCATCAATGTATCCTCCTGCTGTTTTACCACACCCATCAGCGGCGCGCCTATCATATTGCCCTCCCTGTCCACAATATAGGTTGCGGGAAATCCGGCAATCTCTTTCAGAAAGTCCTGATAAAAGCTACTTTCCGGATCGGGAATCACGTTACGATACGTCACGCCTTTCTCCTTGAGAATCTCCGCTGCTCTGTCATACTCCTCTTTTGAATCGCCGGCACTGGTTGCCACAGCAATCAAGTTGATATTTTGATCCTTGAACTGCTGATAATATTCCTCTAATTCCGGCATTTCGCTAATACAGCTACCACAGCCATTGCTCCAAACATTGATAATTGTGGCATCATAGTCCCGGAAAATCTCATTGTTGATTTGTTTTCCCTCAAAATCCACACCTGTAAATTCGGGGAATGGCGCAACCGTTGCCTCGATTTCATTCTTACTACACGCGACAAGTGAAAGCATACATATAGTTGCAAGCAACATACTAATTAACTTTTTCATCTTTTCTAACCTCTTTCTTCCAATTGAAACTTTTGCAGATCGCCCCATGGGGACAACGACCTATACAGTCCCCACAGCGGATGCACTCGTTACTGTTGGGGGTTTTGCTGACCTCCACATCCATCTTGCAAACCTTTGCACAGATTCCACAGTCAGTGCATTTTTCCTTGTCAATAGAAAAACGGTAGAAAGAAACTCTGTTAAAAAGTCCATAGAACGCACCGAGTGGGCAAATCCACTTGCAAAATGGACGATAAAAAAACACCGACAAGGTCACAATACCCAAAAGCAGACAGCTTTTCCATGTGAACAGTAAACCCAATGCGGAACGGATTCCACGATTGACAATCGAAAGCGGAATTGCACCCTCCAAAATTCCGGCCGGACACAGCCACTTGCAAAACCATGGTTCACCCATACCAAGTTCATTGAGTCGCGTCATAGGTAATACAATTACAAAAACTACTAAAATTACATATTTTAGATATTTTAGGATTCGACACCTCTTGCTACTCAATTTTTTTGATGGGATTTTATGCAACAGCTCCTGAAACCATCCAAAAGGGCAAAGAAATCCGCAAACCACACGCCCCAAAACAACTCCTACTAAAATCAAAAAACCCATGATATAATACGAAAACCGAAACTTCGAGGAAGCAATCACCGCTTGTAAACTCCCAATCGGACAGGAACCCATCGCCCCGGGGCAGGAATAGCAGTTCAGACCCGGGATGCAAATACGTTTCAGATTGCCTTTATAGATTTTTCCAGTGAAAAAACCGGCAAGATGTGAATTTGTCAGCAGTGTGGAAACTGCTTGCATTTTCCAACGCTTTTTATTCTTAGCCAATTCCGACACACTCCAAGCATAGATTGATCCCCTTATTGAGTACTTCTGCTACTTCCCCGCGTGCCGTACCTACGCCAATCAAAAGCAACGCTACGATCAGCCAAACAATCTGCAGTTTATATTTCATCTGCCAGCATCTGCGCAAAAGTCAGCATCTCATTGGAATCGGTTTTCATGATCCAAGCGCTATAAAATCCGCCCTCTTTGGTGAAAACGGAAACAAGATCTGTATCCAAAATATCCTCGTAACGCAACAACGATGTCTGCATTTCCTCATTATAGACAATGACCGGAAATGGAAGATCTTTCAGCTTTTCACGCGCAGCAACTACATCATCATCCGTGAGAATCCCCAAAATCGGTATACCGATTTTTTTCATTTGCGCGGCATTGTCCTTGAATAGTTCCAACTTCTCCATGGTCTGCTCCTCGCTTGTATCGAAAAACACAAGACACATCTTACCGCAAATCAGATCAGAGGATGCGGGACTTCCATCCAAATAGGTGGTCGTAAATTTGTCAATTGGATAGATTTTTTCTCCCGCTTCCGCACTATCAAAGTTTTTTTCAATCCATTCATCATCTATCCAACCTTTTGCACTTGCATCCTCCACTGTCATCGTACCCTCATCTAAGGCAGCCTTGATTTTTGCGTCAGACGGTACGTCCTCACACCCCACCATAGCCAACAGCAGCACTGCTGTGAGCAAACTGAACAGTAATTTTTTCATGATATCGCCCTTCCTTTTTTTGATATGCCCCATTTTATCAAATAACACATAAAATCTGTGTTAAGAGCGTATTTTCAAACCATCAATCTGTCTCTACTTTATAAAACAAGCTCAAATACTGTGCCACCCAATGGGTTCTCCGCGACGGTTATCGTACCACCATGCTTTTCTACAATTGCTTTGACAATCGGAAGCCCCAAACCCGCGCCCCCCATCTGACGCGAACGAGATTGATCCACGCGGTAAAATGGCTCAAAAATCAATTCTTTCGCCTGAGCCGGTATCCCTATACCCGTATCGGATATGCGGACAAGTGTTTGCGTACCTACACGCCTAAGCTGAATCTCTACCCTGCCGCCATCCACATTATACTTCATTGCGTTTTCCAGCAAATTGTAAAAAGCACGCCGCAATAAACTGCCGTTTCCCTGCAACGCCTGTTCCTTACCATCTATAACAAGCGAAATACTCTTTTCTTTGAAAATCCCCGACAGCTCCTCTACCACCTCTAGTAACATGGTTTTCAACAGAATCGGCTCGTCACAATCTAAGGCGTCCATGTTTGTCAGATGCAGCAAATCTTTGACCAAGGCGGCAAGCCTATTGGTGTGTACCGAAATAACAGACAGTAGTTTGTCATATTCCTCCCGACTATGCTCCTGCTTTTTGCGAAAAACATCTATTTGGGTTTTGAGTACCGTAAGTGGTGTACGGAGTTCATGCGCCGCACTCTGCGAAAACCGCTTTTGTGTCGCAAAGGCCTCCTCTAATTTAACCGACATCTCATTGAAAGATATCGTCAGTTCATCAATTTCATCGTGACTCCCCAATATAGGCAATGCTTCTGAAAGATTTAAGACCGTGCGATTTTTCATCTGACGGCTCAATTGCACCAAAGGTTTCAATGCCCTGCCGGAACTATAATAGGTTAGTATGCCACCCGCCATGACAACCAACACCATAAAAAAAACGCTTTGTTGGAAAAAATGACTTCTTGCCGCCTTTGAGCCGCTCGTTGCCCTTGTCGGTTCCATGTCACCGGCGGACAATTCCATCCCCTCTTGGATGACCTGTGCCGGTGTGAGAATCAGTGCTTCAATCTCATTCGCCATTTTATTCGCAGAAAAATTCAAAATCATCGTCAATCCCATACAGCAAGCCGCCAACAACACAACACTGAGCATCGTCAATCGTAGGCGGATCGGCATTTTGTTCAGCACTTCGATCCCTCCGCTCTCAAAAAATAACCTATACCAATCTTAGTTGCAATGGGATCATAGGCAAGTTCGGCCTTCAACTTCTTCCGCAAAGACGCAATATGCACCCGCACAGCATTACTGAAACTGTCTACCTCCATGTTCCAAACGTGTTCCATCATCTCCTCTTGACTCATCACTTTTCCGGGGTTTAAAAGAAAACACTCCAAGATTCCCAGCTCTTTTCGGGTCAGTCTCAATGCCCGCCCATCTACGGCGGCACTACGCCCCACCATATCCAGCGAGATTGCGCCAAATCTCAAAATGCTGTTTTCCTGTATAAAAGAACGACGCAATAAGTTGCGAATTCTCGCCTCCAATTCCTCAAACTCAAAGGGTTTTGACAAGTAATCATTTGCCCCCATATCCAGCCCCAGTACCTTGTCTGAAACACTACTTCGCGCCGACAAAATCAACACTTTCACATCGCGGCGTTGACGCACTGCCTCCAATACTTCCATCCCGTCCATACCTGGCAAATTTAAATCCAAAATCGTGAGGTCATACGTTTCTGTCATCAACAGATCATAGGCCTCATTGCCGTTATAGCAAACGTCCACTGCGTAGCCGTCCAATTCCAAGCCCTCTGCAATGGAATCACACAAATCAACCTCATCTTCAACGACTAAAATTCGCATCATGCCACCCCCAATGATAGAATTATATCACAAATAACGTAAATTTTTTGTTAAGAAATTCTGCTTCCTACAAAGACGCACTCCCAAAAGAAAAATTGCCCCCTCTCAGTTCCATCTGAGTGGGGGCAATTTTTAGGATGTGGAATCAATGTCTAAAAGGATATTATCGGTTCCGTGTTCATCAAATTCGTTGATATATGCATCAATTCGATTTGCCAACTCATCAAAATTACTTTCATCTATCGGGACGTCATTCATATCTCGCCGCGCAAGGTCTTCTGCTAAAATATCAAAGAAGACATTGTTCTCGTATTCCATGATGGCTTCATGGATTCCGCCCTCGACAAAAGCCTTGGAAGGAACCGTATCTCCCTTATAGCTTTCCGCTAAAATCTCCATTCCCTCTTCGCTTGCTTTTTTAAAAAGCAGACTCTCTACTTTGTCATAATCGGCAAAGCGTTCCTCGTTTCGGGTGGAGTTCAGGATCCAGTTCCCAATATAAACCATATCCAACAGACGTCGGAATTCTTTTTTGGTCAGTTCCAGCTTCATCGCAATAGCCTCCTTGCTGTACCTGTATCTTGTATATTATAGAAGAAAGCATACGGAATTGTCAAGTCAACACGCCACACCAAAAAAACATACTTGTTTTTCAACGCACTTTGACATATGATATTAGAAAATGGAGGGATCTTATGGATGGTAGACCTATCGGTGTCTTTGACTCCGGACTCGGCGGTTTAACGGCAGCCGGAGAACTGGCACACCTTTGCCCCAAAGAAAATTTAATCTATTTCGGTGATACGGGGCGCGTGCCTTACGGAAGCCGATCCCGTGAAACAATTTTAAAATATGCAAGACAGGATGTCGCATTTTTGCGTACCTTTGGCCTAAAAGCCATCGTGATTGCCTGCGGCACCGTTTCTACAATCGCAATCGAAACTTTAAGCGCAGAAAATCCAATCCCCGTGATCGGTGTCGTTGAGCCGGCCGGACTCGCAGCAGCACGCGCTACCAAAAATGGAAAAGTCGGCTTAATCGGAACGCGTGCGTCCACCAGAAGTGGTGCCTACGAGCGCGTCATAGCCTCCGTGCGTCCCGATATCGAAGTGACAGCTGAAGCCTGCCCGCTCCTCGTGCCGCTCGTGGAGGGCGGTCGCATTCATAGCGGTGATGTGGTCATTGAAACTGTCGTTGCAGAATACTTGGAACCCATGAAACAGGCGGGCGTGGATACCCTTATCTTAGGTTGTACGCACTACCCTCTGCTCAAAAAAATCATCGGTACCCAAATGGGAGAACAGGTCACTCTAATTGACACAGGGGAAGAATGTGCGCGCAGCGTTGCAAATCTCTTGGCGAAACAGGAACTACTCGCGC
>JAVVSI010000089.1:0-5367 GCA_036654315.1 Evtepia sp.
CAATCGTAGTCACGCTCACGTTCTGTGCGAGTGTTTGCGGCACCCCTTGAAACACCAGAAACAGACCCATTACAATGCAAATCGGGAGCAAAATGCGGGTGATGATACGGATCAAATCAACATAAAAATTGCCCATGCCCCGCTTCTGACCCGTCATGCCACGACAGAACGCCATACAAGCAGCGTACCCTGTGGCAGCAGAGGTAAACATCAAAAAAGTAATCACCATCATCTGTGAGAAATAGGATAAGCCACTCTCACCGGCGTAGTGCTGTAAATTGGTGTTCGTCATAAAACTGATGATGGTATTCAAAGACAAGGTTGCCTCCATACCACCAATGCCATTGGGATTGAAGAGCGGCAAAGCTTGCAGGCGCAAAATCAAATACCCCACAAACACCATGACGGCGTTGGTCGCCACCAAGGACAGAACATACTTTTTCCAATCCATGCTCTCGTCCCTTTTGATGCCACATAAGCGATAGATTCCACCATCAATTCGGTCAAATACCGGGTCGGCAAAGGTATGCTGCCCGCTCGCAATATGGTAGAGATACGTTCCCATGGGCAAAACCAGTACCACAAAAAGGACGAGCGTTAACATGATTTGTAGCATAAAAAATGCCTCCTAAAATTTCTCGGGATTGAGCAACGCATAAAGCAAATATCCCATCAATAAAACAATGATCAGAGCAAGAAATATCATATTCGTTTTCTCCTTATTTTTTCATTCCGTGATCGCACAGGCAAACCAGTGCGACCACAAGACCAAACATGACCAGCAAAATCGCTACCATCAAACAATCCAACAAAAAACTCATGACAAAAACCCTCCCTCTTTCCTTGCTGACACCCAGCTTATCATCATCCATATAAGAACGGTTGTAAGTTTCCACTGCTTTACGTTAAAATCGTATAAAGATCAGAATCAAAAATGGATGCCATGCGTCTTTCGCCGCACGGCATCCATCTTGAACCATCTCATTCCATTTTGTTTACGTCATCTCCACAGTGATCTCGCCATTGATCGAATCCATCTTTGCCATATCGCTTTCATAGCTGTTGCCAAAAATGTCGGTGATGACATACTGATAAAGGCTTCGAGCCGGATGCCGACTTGTCAGTGTTTGGTTTGCTCCACAAGCCGCCATGGAGAGTGTCAGTGCAAAAGCAAGTGCTAAAATCAAAAGCTTCTTCATATCATTTGTTCCGCTGTCTCATTTGTGGTATTACAAAATCATAATAGAAATTTTTTTGCGAAAAAGTGGACATTTGCATGAATGGCATTGATTTCATACACAAACGGTAAAAAGAAAGTGTAACTCTGCAATCGAATTTTACTGTTTCCTCATTTCTTTTGGCGTGTCTATTGAAAAAGTGACCTGCCTTTTTACAGGCAGATCACTTTTTGTTTTTGCACATTAGCCCTTTTGACATCAGGTATTTTCACCTCTAAAGAGTGCATTATATCTGTATCAGCCTGTGGGGAATCCATTGATCAGCCACGAACCATTATCGTTCTGTATGAGTGCGACGTAGAGAGATGTTTCTGTCTCTGGATATAGTGCTGAAGTTTTTGCCGTTTCCATTTCTACCCTTACAAAAAGGTTGATACTATGATCATCTACTATTTTTGCTTCGCCAATCTCTGTCAGTTTAGCCCAGATCATACCATCCACATCTCCATCATGGAAATAGTATTCTATGTAATTTTCCGTACAGTAAGTTTTCATAGTTGCATAGTCAGATGATTCAAAAGCTGAGAAAAAACGCTCCGTCACATCGCTTGGCGTACCGGAAGGCTTTTCCCTATCGCTGCAGGCACCCAAGCTGAAAACCATACAAATAGCGACAACCAGCGATAGAATTTTTCCCTGATTCATAAGAATGCTCCTTTCAAACTGCAATTGATTGAATGTATAGCAAAAGCCTCGCCACGCGAATTGCATGTCGAGGCTCTTGACTGGTCCGGGCGACAGGATTCGAACCTGCGGCCCCGTGGTCCCAAACCACGTGCGCTACCAAACTGCGCTACACCCGGATTTTTGGTTGCTTTGATAGTATAGCGTATTTCTCTCACATTTGCAAGCGAAAATCAAAATCTTTTTCAAATTTTATTTTTTCGGCCTGAATTGTTTCATGATCAGACCTGCAAAGCGGTGTCATACAACAGACGGTTTTCACTTGCCTTGCGCGAACGAAACCAAGACACTGGCACCCAGCCGATCTGCACCCAGATTTAAGAAATCTTCTGCATCCTTTAGGGTGCGAATCCCACCGGACGCTTTGATTTTGACCTGCGGTGCAAGTGCCGCTCGAAACAACACAATATCTTCCCTTTGCGCACCACTTGTGGAAAAACCTGTGGATGTTTTGATATATTCCGCGCCGCTGTCCGATACAATACGACATAGCATTCGCTTTTCCGCTTGGTCTAGCAAACAGGTTTCGACAATTACTTTCAAAATACGCTCACCGCATACGGCTTTTAAAGCACGGATTTCTGTCAAAATCGCTTCCCAGTCTTTTTCTTTCACCATACCCAGATTGATCACAACATCAAGTTCATCTGCGCCGTTTCGAATCGCATCTTCCGCCTCGAACACTTTGACTGCTGTGGTTGCGTAACCGTTCGGAAAACCAATCACCGTACAAACCCGAATCCCTCCATAGCCCTTCGCCACCTTCACAAAAGACGGTGGAATACAAACCGATGCAGTTTGAAACGCCTTTGCTTCATCACAAAGTGTTTTGATTTCTGATATCGTGGCTGTTTGTCTCAAAAGAGTATGATCTGTCTTATTTAAAATTTCACTTACAGTCATGTCGATTCCTTTCACACAGGCGTCTGCCCAAGAACGAAAAACAACTGCCGCTGTTTTGGTCAGCGGCAGTTGTTTACATTAGTCCTCCTGCTCGATGACTTCCGCTTCAATCGTCTCTTCTTCTGAAGCAACATCGTCGTCACTCAGATTATTATCCGCTTTTATTTTTGCAATTCTTGCCTTGTTTGCCTGAATCTTTTCACGGCTTGCTTGGATCTTTTCAAACATATCATCGTATTGTGATTCCGGATCTGCTGTATGCAGAGCGACATACAATTTCCCGATCTCTGTATAGGCACGCTTGATATTTTCCTCTGCCGAGACATTTTCAATATTCAGTTTGGCAATCTCGCCGACTTCTTTTGCTTTGCTCATTCCGGCTTGCGTCAAGTTCATTGCTGTTTCTTTCAGATCATTCCACGTTGCCATAGTGATTACGCCTCCTCATATGGATTTATGTTACCACCTCTATTCTATCTCATTTTTTCTCTTTTTACAACTCCTACCTCCTCTTTTCAGAAAAAAATCTTGTGCTTTTTGCGTCTTGACAAAAGTTGTCACATCTCGTATACTCGTCTTATATGTTCATCAATCTATAGATTCCCACCCAAGGCGCGGAGATGCGAATGCTCGCATTTAGGTGGTATCGCGGATCTGTCCGCCCTGAGCCGTTCGGCTTGGGGTTTTTTTGTTCTAACAAAGGAGTGTCTTTATGCAATATATCAACCATACCACGTATGACAAACGCGCCCTGACTGCCCTAAACTACTTCGCCGGAAAAACCATACAAAAGAAAAAAACTGCAATTTCCCGCACCTTTTGTATTGTCATGGGCATCTTGGGTCTTGCCGCCGGTCTTACCCTCCTATTCCTCGCCCACGAAAAACAAACCCTCGCCGCACTTGCCCTGCTTTATGGTGTTCTCTTCTTGGGCGTTGGGCTTTTTTGGACCCAATTCCAGACCTGGAGTTCTAAACGCATGATGATGCAAAACGTCAAGCATTGTACCTTTGTTTTCGATGAAGAAGGCGTCTCTATGGAAAATGAAGTCGAAACCACACACTACCTCTACCGCCGTCTGCGAACTGTCGCAGAAAACAAAGACTGGTATGTCTTTTTTATGGATGCCCAACACGGCTTCGCTTTGGATAAAGCGGGCTTCGATTCCGTCAACTTGAAAGCTTTTTCGCGCTTCTTAGAAGAAAAACTAAAACACGAAATCATTACACTTGACGATACCGTAAAAAATAAGCCAAAAGAGAGCCGATACAAGGAGAAAAAGCGATGAAAAAAGAATTGTCCAAAGTCTACGACCCCCGTGAAGTCGAATCCCGTATCTATGCACAATGGGAATCCTCTAAATGCTTCTCAGGTGTGCGTGATCCAAAAAAGAAACCATTTACCATTGTGATGCCTCCCCCCAATGTCACAGGTCAACTCCACATGGGACACGCAATGGACTGTACCCTACAAGATATCCTCATTCGTTTCAAACGGATGCAAGGCTACGCCGCACTTTGGATCCCCGGCACAGACCATGCGGGCATTGCCACACAAATCAAAGTGGAAGAAACCCTCCGACGTGAAGAAAATCTCTCCCGTCATGATCTCGGTCGTGATGCGTTTTTGGCGCGCGTCTGGGACTGGAAAAAACAATATGGCGACCGTATTGTCACCCAACAGAAAAAAATGGGTGCCTCTTGCGACTGGGACAGAGCCCGCTTCACGATGGATGAGGGTTGCTCCAAATCCGTACGCGAAGTCTTTGTCAGATTATATGAAAAAGATTTGATCTATAAAGGCAGCAGAATCATCAACTGGTGTCCCAACTGTACCACTGCACTCTCCGATGCGGAAGTGGAATATCGCGAAAAACCCGGCTTTTTATGGCGCATCAAATATCCCATCCAAGGCGAACCGGGCCGCTTCGTCATCGTCGCGACCACAAGACCCGAAACAATGCTCGGTGACTCCGGCATCGCTGTCAATCCAAACGATGACCGCTACAAAGATATCGTCGGCAAGACTTGCATCCTACCACTGATGAATCGTGAAATTCCCATCGTTGCAGATGACTATGTCGATATGCAATTCGGAACCGGCTGTGTCAAAATGACACCCGCACATGACCCCAATGACTTCGAGGTCGGACTGCGTCACAATCTGGAGTCCATCCGCGTCTTGGATGACCATGGTCACGTCAATGAAAAAGGCGGCGTCTATTGCGGCCTCGATCGCTATGTCGCCCGCAAAAAAATTGTTGCCGATCTCGAAGCACTCGGCCTTTTGGAAGGAACCGATGCCCACGTCCACAACGTCGGAACCTGCTACCGCTGTTCTACCGATGTCGAGCCGATTATCTCTGCACAGTGGTTTGTCAAAATGCAGCCCCTTGCAAAAGAAGCCCTGCGCGTCGTCAACGAAGGTGAAACCAAGTTTGTCCCCGAACGCTTTTCAAAAATCTATCTCAACTGGATGGAAAACGTCCGCGACTGGTGCATCTCCCGTCAGCTTTGGTGGGGACATCAGATCCCGGTCTGGT
>JAVVSI010000090.1:0-3782 GCA_036654315.1 Evtepia sp.
TTGGAGTCGCGCCCTGTCATATAGTTCGATAAGAGACAGCGGCCGGAGTAGGAGACGCACATAGATCCATGTACAAAGGTTTCCAACTCCAAGGTCGCGGGTGTTTTGGCACGGATTTCAAGAATTTCATTCAGAGACAATTCACGCGCCAGAATCACGCGAGAGGCACCCAATTCATACCAAGCACAGGCTGCTTCATAGTTGACGATATTGGCTTGGGTACTGACATGGATCTTCAAAGAGGGTGCGTATTTTCGTACCATTTGAAATACGCCGATATCCGCAACGATCACAGCAGTGACCCCGCTTTCCTCCAAAAAGGAGAGGTAGCGCGGTAGCACTGTCATTTCTTGATTACGCGGCATGGTATTACAGGTAACATGGACATCTACATGATGCTCCTTACAAAAGCTCACTGCGTCGGCAAGTCGATCATTCGAAAAATTCCCGGCGAACGAGCGCATTCCAAAGGAATTTCCGGCGAGGTAAACGGCATCCGCGCCGTAGGCGACAGCCATGGAAAGACGTTCCATATCGCCTGCCGGGGAGAGAAGTTCGATAGGCATAGGTAAAACTCATTTCTTATTTTTGTTTAAGAACGCTTTATGCTCGGAGAATGTTTTGAAGAATTGATGATGGCCATCCGTATCAAGTGCGTAGTAGTAGTAACTTGTATTTTCGGGGGTGATTGCGGCCTGAATGGCTTCCAGTCCCGGATTTGCAATGGGGCCGGGTGGTAAACCCTTGTGCTTGTAGCTGTTATAGGGACTGTCAAGTGTCTCGTAATCGGCTTGTGTCACCAGGCGACCTTCCGGCAGGACATACTGGAGTGTTGCGTCCACGTTGAGATAACCGGCACTTTCTGACGTTGGTTTTTTGAGACGATTACGGATAACAGATGAAATTTTCCCGCGATCCAGACCGTCACTCTCTTTCTCAATCATAGATGCGATGGTGATGATATCATGGACACTGTATCCGGTGTCCTCCATTTTTTTACGGAGGTCATCGGGAACGCGTAGGTCGAAGTTCAGAAGCATCTTATTGAGGACGTAAAGGGGATCTTCCCCCATATAAAATTCATAGGTATCGGGGAACAAATAGCCTTCCAGACGATAGGGATCTCCCATGGGGATATCGTCAAGGAAAGAGAATGCGTAATCATGCGTAGCGGCCATATCCTCCAACTTGTCTACAGTAGAGACACCCTTATCGGCCAGTTCTGCGAAAACCTGTTTGACGGTGAAGCCTTCCGGTATCGTGACAAGTGTTGTCATACGACTACTTGACCTCGGACCCAAGTTATTGATAATAGCGCGATAATCCATGTCCGTATCCAGCTCGTAGGTACCGGGGACAACCTTATCTTTCGCCTTGGAAAGAACAGAAAAAATGTGGAAATAGCCTTTATAGTGGATGATATGGTTTTTTTTCAGCTGTTTTACGACGCTGTTGAAATTATCGGTTTCGGAAATGGTAATCACAGCGGAATGATCTTTTTTATTGAGTGCGAGGATATCGTTTGCGGCGGACCACAAGATGGCAGTGAGAATGGCAGCGATACCAAAAATAAACAGAAGGTACATTGTGGAATTGGAAAATAGAGAATTCTTTTTTGGTTTGTGGGTTGGGTGCTGTTCTGATTGCTCGGTTCGTTTACCGTGTGGCATTGGAAAACACTCCTTTTGGTAACCGCGGAACCGGTTGAGACGATGCGGCATAGAATAGGTCAAAGTGAGGTGAGAAAGAATGTGTTGTAACAATAATAGTTGTCTCGGAAGCGGGATCGGTGGAGGAAGCAGTTGCCTATGGATCATTCTGCTTCTGGTTGTTCTGTACTGCTGCTGCGGCAGTGGCGCAAAAGGAATTAGTTCCTGTTGCTGTAACAGTTGCTGCAATGGTTGCTGTCATAATGGCTGCAACAACGGTAATAATGGCTGTGAATGTGGGAACGAATGCGGTTGTGGCTGCTAAGGAATACTTAGCGGTTCTCAGGAGAGGGAGGGGGAGACCCTCCCTCTTTTCGTTCGGTTAAGACAAGGGCTACTTTACAGTCATGCGATTCCAGAGGGATGTGTTCCTGCAAGAGCGCGTCACGGCAGAGACAGACGGTCAGTGCGCGTGTCTTTGGAAGAAATCGGTCATAAAAACCGCCGCCCTGCCCCAAACGCCCGCCCAATAAATCGCAAGACAGTGCGGGTACGAGAATCAAATCCAAATCGCCCGGTGGAACGATGGGACAATCGGTATTGGGTTCCGGTATCCCATAGGCACCGGTGACCAATTGACCCAAATCTTGAATTTGACGTGCTTCCATTTGGTGATCGGGCAAACAACGCGGGAGACAGACGCGAATTTTTTGGGCAAGCAGTTTTGCAATCAAAAAACCGGTTTTTGGTTCTGTCCCAACACCGAAGAACAAAAGAATTGTTTCATTCGGATGGACAAGTGTCAGAAAGCGGGTAAAGAGGGCGAGATCGGAGCGTTCCCGTTCGAGCAGAGAAATGCGCTCTGCTTTTTGTCTCAAAACGTGACGCAGTTGCTTTTTATCCACTTGCACACCTTCTTCCTAAATATATGGAGTGATACAGTTTATGATTTCTGCATGAATGTCATCAATACCACGCAAAACACCCTTTGCATCCAAACAGGAAATTTGAGTCCAACCGTATTCTGCCGCAACTTGTAGTGCAGATTCATGGCAAGCTGCCAGATAGTCGGCATTTGCCTCATGAATATCTGCCTGTGTATGGGTTTTGGATTCTCGTTCCCGTAGCAAACGAAGCGAGAATTCGGTGGGCAAATCGAGATAGAGCGTGAGCGTCGGTGCAGGTAATCCCAAGCGTTGGTATTCAAACTCAAACAGCCATTGGAAAAATGCAGAACGCGCTTCTTTTGGAAGCTTCGCGGCCTGATGGACGGCATTGGATGTCGTGTAGCGATCCGCCAAAACGATACCACCCTGCTCATAGTAGGATTGCCAAAGTTTTCGAAAGGATGCATAACGATCGACTGCGTAGAATGTAGAGGCGGCATAGGGGTTGACATCGGAGGGATTGCTTCCGAAGTCACCGCGCAGGTACATACGGATCAGGGCGGAGGATTCCTCTTTGTATTGTGGAAAGACGAGTCGTTGGACCGGTTTATTTTCTCGTTCCAGATAGGAACAGAGTTTTGAAAATTGGGTCGATTTCCCACAACCGTCTGTGCCTTCCAGTACAATTAAAGTTCCGCTCATAGATCCGCCTCCTTTTTGCCACGCAAACGAACAGCAGCGGCCTGAACAAGAAAGAGCGGTAATTTTGCCATACGTCCGAAACGGCTGGGTTGGCGGAGGAGGCGATAGAACCATTCCAGACCGATTTTTTGCCAAAATTCGGGAGCACGTTGTACATGACCCGCGAACACGTCCAAGACGCCGCCCAAGCCGATCATCAGTTTGGCACCGGTTTCGGGGCCGAATTCGGCCATCCAGCGTTCTTGTTTGGGTGCGCCGAGGCAGACGAAAACGACATCCGGTTTTGCAAGGCGTACCGTCTGCGCAACGGCGGCAGGGTCGGAAAAATAACCATCTGCCGTACCGCAGAGAATCAGGCCGGGATAGGTTTGCATCAGGTTCCGGCCTGCTGTTTCGGCAACGCCGGGTTTGGCACCGAGGAGGAAAAGGCGGCTTCCTTTTTTTGAAAGTTCAGCAAGCAGACCATTGGCAAAGTCGATACCGGGTACCCGCATTTTCAGGGGTGTGCCTAGAATTTTCCCGGCGTAGACAACCCCAATGCCAT
>JAVVSI010000090.1:3792-5339 GCA_036654315.1 Evtepia sp.
GGGGAGGACAAGTGCGGCGTGATTTAAAATCTCACGGTAAGACGCGTCGGCGCGTGCCAGATTGACGATTTCGGGATTGGGCGTTACGACGTAGTGAAAGTCCCCGCCCGCAACAAGCGCGGAACCGATTGACACCGCTTCATCAAGGGAAACCGGGTCAAAAGAGACACCTAAAATTTTAATTTTCATTTCTATCTCCATCGAGTGATATTCCGGGTTATTGTAGCACAAAACGAGAAAAATGTCTATTATAAAAGCGAGCTATGAGAAAATAACCCCCTCATTGAGCGTATCGCATGAGAGGGTTATTTTCAACAAATTCCGAGCTGTTTAAAGAGAAAAATCCAAGCAAAGAGGGTGAAGCAGGAAAAGAGCGAGGTAAAAATCACGCAGGAACCGGCAAGTTCGTCATCGCTGTTCATCTGTTGTGCCATGGTAAAGGAGGAAACGGAAGCGGGGGTTCCGAACATGGCGATCAGCGTCACGAAAGCGAGGTCGCGGAATCCGAGCAAAGCGGCGACGGTCAGACAGAGTCCCGGCACAACCAGCAGGCGACAAACGATACAAAGAATTAAATTCCGACGTTTGTGCGGATTGCTGTCTGTGTGGAAGGACGCGCCGAGTAAAATCAGGGCAATGGGTGTTGCGGCACCTGCGAGCTGTGAGATGGTGGAATTGATCACGGCGGGGAACGAAACAGTACTTGCAACAATACCTGCCATGGATCCGATGATCAAAGGATTCGTAACAATACCGTATAAAATTGTTTTCAGACTTGGTTTCCCGCCGCGAAAGACTTCCAATGTAATCACAGCGAGTAGATTATAGTAAGGGACGATGAGCGCAATCAGAAGCGCGGTCATGCCCAAATCCACACCCGGGAAGAGATTGCCAACGAGCGGCAGACCAAGTAAAACAAAGTTACTGCGATAAATAGACTGGATCATTGCCCCACGACTCTTATCGTCGGGTTCGATACGCGGAATGAGAAAGAGTGAGATCAGATAGACCGCCGTAATTGCAAGAATCGCGTAGACGATTAGCGCGGGATGGAAAGAGACCGTGAGATCCGTTTGATAGATCGAGTTGAACACCATAAACGGAAACAGAACCTTAAAAACCATGCCGTTGAATCGGTTCACTTCAAGATCAGTCAGCCATTTCTTTTTTTGTACGATAAAACCGAGGAACATCATGAGGAACAGAGGGATGACCGCCTGTATGGAGACGAGGAAATTTTGAAACATGACAATGCTTCCTTTCGGTAAAAATTCAGCAAATGCCAAGCTGTTTGAAAAAAAAGACCCATAAGAAAAGCGTGAAGCAGGAGAAGAGCGAGGTGAAAATGACAGCGGAACCGGCAAGTTCATCATCGCTTTCCATTTGTTGCGCCATCGTGAAAGAGGACACCGCAACAGGCGTGCCAAATACGCCAATGAGGGTCACGAAAGCGAGGTCGCGGAATCCAAGCAAGGCGGCACCGGTCAGACAGAGTCCGGGAACGATGATGAGGCGACCAAGGACACAGAGAATGAGATTACGTCGTT
>JAVVSI010000091.1:0-5273 GCA_036654315.1 Evtepia sp.
TTGGATGAAGCCGTTTCCGCTTTGGATGTTACGATACAAGACCAAATTTTAGAACTTCTGGTTCGTCTCCAACGGGAGTTTGGAATGAGTTACCTCTTTATCTCCCATGACCTGAATGTCATTTATCAGTGCTGTGATCGCGTCATGGTGATGAAAGATGGGCAGATTGTAGAAGAAAATACGGTAGATGGAATTTTTGATCATCCGCAGGAGGAGTACACGAAACAATTATTGCACGCCGCTGAATGAAAAACAGTACCACCGCTTGCACGGATGGTACTGTTTTTTGTTTCTGTCAAGGGAAAGGTCACACGCCAAATGAGACAAGATACCAAGATTGATCCAAGCGACCCGAATCTGTTTTTGAAAATCGGATCTTTGGATACAGCAAACGAAGCGCAGTCAAATCATCGTCGGAAAGACGCAATTCGCGCGATACAGTGTCGTCCCGGAAGGAATCCAAAATAAACGCATCCAGATATGTGTGCAAACAAACCCCTCCCTCCGACATATCATGCCTTTTTCTGCTATTGTAGCGTATCAAGGGGCAAAGGTCAAGTCATTTCGAAGCTGTGGATCAATGGCGTACTTGTCCGTTCCCACGCACGATATATTTGTAAGAAGTCAATTCTTCCAAACCCATCGGACCGCGTGCGTGTAGTTTTTGGGTAGAGATTCCCATTTCACAGCCCAGACCAAACTCGCCGCCATCCGTAAAACGCGTAGAGGCATTGACATAAACTGCGGCACTGTCAATAGACTGTGTGAACAAGTTTGCAGCTGTTTCATCCTTTGTTACAATGCACTCGCTGTGACCGGTGGAGTGAAGATTGATATGCGCGATTGCATCTTGCACGGTATCCACGACGCGAATGGCAAGTGTATAATCCAAAAATTCGGTATCGAAATCATCGTATCCGGCCGAAATACCATGAATAAATACAGAAGCACCGGGATCCAGTCGGAATTCGACCGGCTGTAAGTCGTTCTCAATCCGATCACGTCCCAGGCGTTTACGCAGCTCCGGCAAAAATGTCGCCGCGATATCTTTGTGGACAAGACAGGCTTCGGCGGCATTACAGACGGAGGGACGACTGGTTTTTGCATTTTCTACGATGTTCACTGCCATTTCAAGATCAGCAGAAGCATCGACATAAATATGACAAATTCCGGTTCCCGTTTGAATACAGGGGACTTTTGCATTTTCAACGCAGCTTTGAATCAAGGATGCACCGCCGCGTGGAATCAAAAGATCCACTTTTCCAACCGCTGTCATGAGTTCTTTCGCACTGTCACGCGTGGTATCGCGTACCAGACTGACCAGTGCTGTGGGAAGCCCGCGCAGAGAGAGTCCCTTATGCAGTGCATCCACAATGGCACAGTTGGAATGGAACGATTCTTTGCCGCCGCGTAAGACACAGACATTTCCGCTTTTGAAGGTGAGTGCAGCGGCATCGGAGGTGACGTTGGGACGGCTTTCGTAGATGATAGCGACTACGCCAAGTGGAACGGATACTTTTGTCACCGTCAAACCACTGGGCAGTGTATGCGTGGAAAGTATTTTGCCGACCGGATCGGGCAGTATCGCGACGGAACGCATTCCCTCTGCCATCGCTGCGATACGTGATTCTGTCAGACGCAAACGATCCTGCATAACAGGATTGATATGCTCGGCGGCAGCTTGCATATCCTCTTCGTTTGCGGCTAAAATCAGTTCTGTATCGTCTAACAGTGCATCTGCCATCGCCTGCATGGCAAGGATTTTCTCCTCTTTTGATAAGCGTAACAAAATGGGACAGGCAGCACGGGCATCCGCCAAAAGCTGACCTGTCAATTCACCCGTAATCATAAATTCGTCGGGCATTATCATATCATCCATATTAAAACTCCTTTGAAAATCGGCTACCAACTTCAATCCCATCCATGATATCATACAGAACCCCGGGCTGTGATCCGTTTGCGATAATCATGTCGCAGTTGGCATTCATACAAATTTGTGCGGCGTGTAATTTCGTGGACATACCACCGGTACCCAAAGAGGAACTTGCACCACCGGCGACTGCAAAAATTTCGTCTGTAAGCTGTGAGATTCGTTTGATGAGTTTGGCGTTGGGATCGCTATGAGGGTCGGCAGTATAAAGACCGTTGATGTCGGAGAGAAGAATCAATAAGTCAGCGTCAATCCCGACCGCTACAATCGCCGCCAGTGTATCATTATCACCAATCTCAATTTCCTCTGTTGCTACGGTGTCATTTTCGTTGATAATCGGCAGAACATGTAAGTCAAGCAACCGGCGCATCGTATTTTGGAAATTCGAATAGCGATCTGCCTCTTGGAGATCGGAACCGGTCAAAAGAATTTGGGCTACCGTATGATTGTATTCGGCAAATGCTTTGTCGTAGGTGTACATCAGTTCGCATTGCCCAACAGCGGCGGCGGCCTGTTTTGTCGGAATATCGTCGGGTCTATTGGAAAGAGAAAGCTTTCCAATTCCCATTCCAATTGCACCGGAGGAGACGAGAATGACCTCATGCCCTGCATTTTTAAGATCACTGAGAATACGGCAAATTTCCTCCACACGCCGGAGATTCAAAAGACCGGAGGGATGGGCGAGCGTGGAAGTTCCAATTTTAACAACAACACGTTGCGTTTTCTCCTGCACTGTATCGCTTCCTTTCCTTATCAGTTCCCATGCTTCAAAATTCAGGGTGACATCGTTGTAATATTCTGCTGCCAGCGATAGGCAGAGCGGCACATATCCAAAAGCCCCAATTCTGCACGCCAGTCCAGTAATTCGATTGCCTTTTTGGGATTTGCATAGCATACGGCTACATCGCCCGCGCGCCGCCCTGTGACTTCATAGGGCAAAGTTACATTGTTAGCCTCTCTGTATGCATGAATCATTTCCAGCACACTGACACCGTGGCCGGTTCCCAGATTGATGGCATCGGTTCCGGTATGGGTTTTACTATAGCGAAGTGCAGAAATATGACCGCGTGCAAGGTCGGTGATATGAATGTAATCGCGAATAGCGGTGCCATCCGGCGTCTGATAATCCCCGCCAAAAACGGAAAATTTGGGTCGAATCCCAACGGCAACCTGATTTAAAAACGGCATTAAATTTTGTGGAATCCCGTTTGGATTTTCACCGAGCTGACCACTTTCGTGCGCACCGACCGGATTAAAATAGCGCAGTAGAAGTGCAGAAAAATTCGGGACAGTCTCTGCGTAATCGGAAATGATCTGTTCGGACATGAGTTTTGTCCGGCCGTACGGATTATTGCAAGAAAGTGGATCGGATTCTGTGAGCGGATGATCGCCGGCTGCACCATATACGGTCGCGGAGGAACTAAATACAAGCCGCGTAATTTCCGCTTGTTGCATACATTCCAAAAGTGTCAATGTCGCGTTTAAATTATTGCGATAGTAAGCAAGCGGTTTTTCTTTGCTTTCACCGACTGCTTTTAATCCTGCAAAATGAATCACCGCATCAATCGGATGCTTTTGAAAAATCGCCGCCAATTTATAGCGATCACAGACATCGACCTCATAAAAAGGAACGTCCTGTCCACTGATCTTGCGAATGCGTCCCAATACAGAACGATCACTGTTGACTAAATTATCTACAAGCACGACAGCGTACCCTTGTTTTAAGAGTTCCACACAGGTGTGCGATCCAATAAACCCCATTCCGCCCGTCAATAAAATTGTTTCCATAAAGAACCTCCTTTTTTCTCTATTATACCTGATCTGCGGAGATTTGCAATGCTTTGACAAAACAGGATCTTTGTTATAAGATATTGAATTAGAATATGAAAAGGAATGGACGACATGGATGAACTATTTTTAGATCAAGAAGATCATTTGAGATACCCCGATACCTTCAATTACGCCTACGATGTATTGGATGTTATGGCGGAACAGTTCCCCAAAAAACGTGCCATGCTGTGGAAAAACGACAAAGGCTTACGAGTTGATTTGACATTTTCGGATTTTAGCCGCCTTTCAAACCAAGCTGCCAATGTACTGCGTCAGCATGGGATTCAAAAAGGCGATATCATCATGACAAGTTTAAAAACACATTATGAATATTGGTACATTGCACTGGCGGCACATAAACTGGGCGCAATTGTAACACCGGTGCATCATCTACTCAAAGAGGATGAAGTGGTCTACCGTATGAAAGATGTGAAAGCCGTCATTTGTACCGGTGAGGGGGAGACGGCAGCGACGGTGCAGCGGGCAGCCGCTCATTTTGAGGGGATCACTTTGTTTACGGTGCGTGCCACCAGAGATGGATTTTTGAATTTTTCGGATGAAGTTGCGCTCGCTTCAGACTGCTTCGCGCGGGTCCCCACACGGGTCAATGAATTGACATTTCGATATTTTACATCCGGGACATCCGGTGAACCGAAAGCAATTTTCCATGACCATGCGTTTACATTATCTCATGTTTATTCCGCAAGATTCCTTCAGGATATTACGCCCGATAGTTTGCATT
Organism: Evtepia sp.; assembly: GCA_036654315.1. GTDB lineage: Bacteria > Bacillota > Clostridia > Oscillospirales > Oscillospiraceae > Evtepia. The sequence continues at coordinate 4,503 of JAVVSI010000091.1, forward strand.
TCGCAAGCGGAGATACCGCATGGGAGATTGTCAGCGGTACAAAATTTTATGGACAATGGTTATGCGGCGGTGCTTTGTTTGTATACGAATGGGAACGCTTTTCGGCGGAAAAACTTCTTTCTGAATTGGAGCGTGAGAAAGTAAGCTCCCTGATGGCACAACCGACCGTTTATCGTCAGATGACGGATGTCGGGATGGACAAATATGATTTGTCAGCCATTCGCACTTATTGTATCGGTGGCGAAAAACTGGTCAGAGATTTGGCGGAAACCATTCAGGCACAAACCGGAAAACCGCTATATGAAGCATATGCCCAGACGGAAGCGGCACTGATTGCCTGCAATTCGCGTCGTCTTGGTGTGAGAGACGGATCGGTCGGAAAGATTTTGCCGAAATATCATGTGGAATTGTTAAAAGAGGATGGAACTTTCGCGGCACCCGGTGAGCAGGGTGAGATTGTGATTTTACCCACGAATGGAAGCAGACCGGCAGGTCTCGGTTTCTACGAGGGGGAAATATTAAAATTTGAACAAGAACAGATCGCGCATACCGGAGATATTGCCTATAAAGACGAGGATGATTTTTTGTATTACCTCGGGCGCGCGGACGGACTCATCAAAACAAAGGGCTATCGCGTCAGTCCAACAGAAATCGAGAATACCTTGGCATCCCATCCGGCTGTGCGTGAATGTATGGTGGTCGGTGTGCCGGATCGCGACTTGGGACAGCGGATTCGCGCCGTGGTCTGTCTTGTGGACGGCTTTGAGAAAG
>JAVVSI010000092.1:0-5272 GCA_036654315.1 Evtepia sp.
GAGAAATCGGCATACAAGCTGTTCCCGCATTATTTGCGTTCATCGTCAGAATCCAAGAGGAAACCCACAACACTGCCATTGAATTTCACAGAAAACAACGCTCAAAAACAAGTTACGGCTCTACCTTGGAGCAAATTCCCGGCATCGGTGTGGCACGTCGCACATTACTGCTTCGTACCTTTCAAAGCGTCAAAGCCATTCGAGAAGCCGATTTGGATGCGCTTTTGCAAGTTTTACCCGCGCAGTCAGCAAAGGCCGTTTATGCCTATTTCAGAACAACTGAGGAGGACTCATTATGCGCGTCATCAGCGGAACCGCCCGTGGTCGGCGGCTAGAAGAACCACTAGGACTCGATACCCGCCCAACCACAGACCGTGTCAAAGAATCAATTTTTAATATCATTCAATTTGAACTGGAAGGCAGACGCGTCCTCGACCTCTTTTCGGGTACCGGTCAGCTCGGTATCGAGGCTTTATCACGCGGTGCCGCCCACTGTACCTTTGTGGATTTGCGCCGCGAAGCAATCCTATTGACGCGTAAGAATTTGGAACGCACCGGTTTTGACACCCAAGCTGCACTCGTACAAGGTGACTTTCAAACCTTTCTGCGCAGCACACAGGAAAAATTCGACGTCATTCTCATTGACCCACCCTATCATACGGATCTCCTCGAAAAGGCTATGACCCTCATTTCCACGGTTGACAACAGTTCGGAAAATGGTATAATAGTTTGCGAAAAAGAATCTTCCTCCGATTGGCCTACGATATCCGAACCGTATTGCCTGGAAAAAGATTATCGCTACGGTAAAACCGGTGTTGCCCTGTATCGGCGACGGGTCTAATCGCCCGCGCACAAGGAGTGTTTTATATTATGAAAACTGCGATCTACCCCGGAAGCTTTGACCCCGTAACCCTCGGCCATTTGAATATCATCAGGCGCGCTGCCAATGCCTTTGACCATGTCATCGTCTGTGTGATGGTGAATTCTGCCAAGCAGGGTGTCTTTTCCGCCGAAGAACGCGTACAGTTCCTACGCAACTCCGTCAAAATCCCAAATGTCGAAATTGATATGTACGCCGGTCTTCTCGCCGACTACGCCTCCCAACGTGATGCGCGCGTACTCGTCAAGGGTCTGCGCGCTGTCTCTGATTTTGAACAAGAAGTGCAAATGGCCATTCTAAACAGCAAATTGAACCCGGAACTTGACACGGTGTTTTTCCCATCCAGTGAAAAATATACCTATCTCAGCTCCACTGTCGCAAAAGAACTCGCACGCTACAATGCAGATCTGGAAGAATTCCTGCCCCGCGAAATTATCGCGGATGTCAGGAAAATTATGGAGGAAAAAAGGGGCGAATGCAATGGCAAGTAGCATTGAAGAACTTTTAGATATTTTATACGAAATGATTGATGAAGCAAAAAATTTCCCCCTCAGCAGTGAAAAGTGTGTTCTCGAACGTGATAAGGCACTTGATATTCTCGATGAAATCAAAGGCCAATTCCCGGTCGAATTCAAAAAGGCCAGAGACCTTTTGGCCAATCGAAATGACTACATCGCCTCTGCAAAGCGAGAGGCCGATGGCCTACGCAAACAGGCAGAGGATCAAGTCCGCCGTATGCTCAATGAGGACACCGTCGCCCTGCAAGCACGCCAACAAGCCGACGAAATGCTCTCAAAAGCCGATGAGCAATCCCGCCTTCTCCGCCGTGCCGCCAATGAATACTGCGAAGAAACTCTCCGCCGTATGGAGGAATCGGTCTCCGAATCCTACGAGGAAGTCAAGCGATCCCGCGCCGCATTCCGCAATGCAGCCGGTACGGCAACCCAAACCCCACCCCGTCCACGCTTTGATCAGGAAATTGATGAAGATTAACCGTCATTTGCCGAAATTTCAATCAACGCTTCTTTCTGTACAAAAATTTCTATTTTTGGATTCTTTTTAAAAAACGCCCATCCTGTGGGCGTTTTTTTGTTGGTTTCCCCTAAAATCTTTCATTTTTACTCCCTTTTCCCCTGATCTTTCTTGAATTTTGTCCATTATCGGACTTTCCATGTGTAAGCGGAAGCCGAAGGAAAAATAAAAAGTATCTCAATTCCAAAAAAATGATTGCAATTTGGTCACAAAATCTTTATACTATAGAAAATGCCGACGTCAAGCGGCGTCTTTGCCATGTTCTTTTGAACTATATTTCATCCCCGCTTTATCAAAAATACGTCACAGGAACTGGAGATCTGATGCAAGAATCATATACGCACAAACCCGTGCTTCTTTCGGAGTGTATTCAATCACTCCATATTATCCCACATGGTGTCTACCTCGACGGCACCCTCGGTCGCGGCGGCCATTCCAGAGAAATCGCCAAATTGCTGACCGAAAACGGTCACCTTTTTTGTCTCGACCGTGACCAAACAGCACTCGATGAGGCCAAGGAAACCCTCGCCCCTTACCTTGATCGTATTACCTTTTTACACGGAAATTTTGCCGATTTGGATCAAATTTTAAAGGACTTTCCCCCTTTTGACGGTATGCTTTTCGATCTCGGTGTCTCATCCCCCCAAATTGATGACCCCGATCGCGGCTTTTCCTATCGCGCCGATGCCCCCCTCGATATGCGCATGGATCAACGCGATACCCTCACAGCCTACGATATCGTCAATCATTGGTCACGCGACGAAATCCGGCGTATCCTATATCAATACGGTGAGGAGCGTTACGCCGGCTCTATCGCCGCCGCAATCGACCGCAAAAGACAGATCTGCGAAATTAAAACTACATTGCAACTCGTGGATATTATCCGGTCCGCCATGCCCTCTGCCGCACTCCGTGAAAAACAACATCCCGCAAAACGTAGCTTTCAGGGCATCCGTATTGCGGTCAACGATGAACTATCAGCCATTCGTGACATGATGTGCGCCGCAATTCCCAAACTGGCCGTCGGTGGTCGTCTCGCTGTGATTTCTTTCCATTCTTTGGAGGATCGCATCGTCAAAACCGAATTTGTTGCTGCCGCAACAGGCTGTACCTGTCCACCGGAATTCCCCGTCTGTATCTGTGGGAAAAAACCGGTCATGAAATTACTGAAAAGAAAACCTATCCTCCCTTCAGCGGAAGAACAACTCGAAAATCCACGCGCGCGCAGTGCCAAATTGCGCGTCGGAGAAAAACTATAAATACCAAATTATGAACAGGAGTGAGCGCGGTGGCGGTCGAAAGAAGTAGCAGATATGCGCAACCCTTCCCCAGCTATGACGGAAATGCAGCCCGACAACTGGAACGTGTGGATGACCGAAAAACAAATGTCCAACGTAGACGGCATCCAAGCAATCAAACAAATCTTCGTACCCGTGAACCCGGAAAATTATCTATGTTCGGTGCCATTGGCTTTCTCGTCGTCGTCGCTTTCGTTTTGCTCATGCTTGCCAGTTACGCAAACCTCGTTGCCGTCAACGATACCGCCGTAGGGCTGAAACAGGATCTCGAAACATTGAAAGTGGAAGAGTCAAAGCTGTTGGCAAAGTACGAACTCGCCTATGATCTCCAAAGTATCGAGCAAGAGGTCATCTCAAACGGTACCATGGTCAAGCCCTCCGTAAGCCAGATCTATATGCTGGAACTCACGGAACCCGATGGGGTTGAATACTATCAAAAATCGGATTTATGGAACTCAGTGATCACCGCTTGCAATCAAGTTCTTTCCGCAATACAGACATATTTTTGAGCGCGTATTACATAGGATTAAGAGAGCAACCTTGAGGGCGTAAGAAAAGTTCCTTTTTCTTGCGCCCTCAAGCAAGTCTCATACTACGGTGCCAGTCTGACCATGACAAGGAGTCGATTTATGAATTCAAAAAAAACGCCGGCTTCTCCCGAACATAAAAAACGAGCTACAACGCAATCCATGAAGCGCATTCTTTGGCTGATGGGTATTTTTGGCGTTTTTACGTTTTGTGTTCTCTTCTTGAAACTTTGGAGCATCCAAATCGTCAATGATGAATACTATAAAGAAAAAGCAATCGCAAACCAAACCAGTGACGTCGCTGTCTCTGCCAATCGTGGCACCATTTACGACGCAAAAGGCAATATCCTCGCCCTCAGCGCAGATGTCCAAAATGTGATTATCTCTCCCCGTGATGTTGTTGAAAAAAAACTGGATCCTGACCTCATTGCCAATGGCCTTGCCGAAATCTTGAGTCTCGATCCTGCTAAAATACGAAAACGCATTGATAAAACAAATTCCGCATGGGAACCCATTGCTACAAAAATCGAGGACGATCTCGCCGATCAAGTGCGCCAGTTCATCTTGGACAACAAACTCGCCGGCGGCGTATATCTCACCACGGACAGCAAACGCTATTACCCCTACTCCTCCCTCGCCTCCCAAGTCATCGGCTTTGTGAACTCCGAAAACAAGGGGGCTTATGGCCTTGAGGCAATTTATAACAGTGACCTTGCCGGTGAAAATGGTCGTATCGTGACCACGAAAAATGCTTCCGGCACCGAAATGCCCTCCGGTTTCGAAGCCTATGTCGACGCACAGGATGGCTATAATCTGAATCTTACCATTGATGCCAGTATTCAATATTTTGCGCAGAGTACCGTCGAAGAGGGGATTCGACGCTTTGAGGTCAGTGAGGGTGCATTCTGTATCGTCATGAACCCAAAAACCGGCGCAATTTACGCCATGGTCAGCTCACCCGGCTACGACCTCAATAAACCAAATGCAATTTTCGAACCCAATATGGCAGCAAAAATCGCCGGTATGAAAGCCAACGCATCCGAAGAGGCTTATCTCAAAGCACTTGGCGATGCACAGTTCGCGCAATGGCGCAACAAAGCACTCAACGATAGCTATGAACCCGGTTCTACCTTTAAGCCCATTGTCGTTGCGGCGGCACTGGAAGAAGGTGCGATTTCTGAAAATGATACCTATTTCTGCAATGGCGTGCAACAAGTGCAGGATCGAAGAATACATTGCAGTAAACGAACGGGTCACGGTACCCAGTCCCTCCGTCAAACACTCATGAACTCCTGTAACCCCGCACTCATCCAAATCGGTGCAAAGCTCGGTGCCGAACGCTTTTATAAATATTGGCAGGATTTCGGCTTTAGTGAAAAAACCGGAATCGAATTGCAAGGTGAATCCGAAAGCCTCTTTTGGGATCCCGATCAATTCATCGGCCCCAGCGGAATTGTCAGCCTCGCAACCGCTTCCTTCGGTCAGCGTTTCAAAGTCACCCCTATGCAACTCATTACCGCTATCTCTGCCGTCAT
>JAVVSI010000093.1:0-5236 GCA_036654315.1 Evtepia sp.
CGTTAAGGCTCTCTTGAAAAAAGCCGGCGCAATCTAATTTAGGAGGGTGCATGAAGGATTTGCTCACTTATATCGCCCAAAATTTGGTCGATCATCCTGAAGATGTGGATGTAAAAGAAACCGAATCCGACGGCATGGTTCTATTAGAACTTCGGGTGGATTCCGGCGACATGGGAAAAGTAATCGGTCGTCAGGGTCGTATCGCCAAGGAAATTCGTACCATCTTGCGCTCTTACGCGCAACGACTGGGAAAACGAGTTTCCGTTGAAATCATGGATTGACGATTTTTTCATACTATAAATGGAAGATCATCTGAAAGGTGGCGGGGGCATGAGCTGTCCCCGCTATTCTTATAAGGAGTATTATTTTGAAAAATCGCTATTTAGAAGCCGGTCAAATCGTAAATACACACGGCATTATAGGAGAAGTGAAAATTATACCATGGGCCGACTCGCCCGATTTTCTATTGGACTTCTCCACCCTCTATATTGATGAAAAACCCGTTCATGTCCGCGCTTCAAGAATCCACAAAAATACAGTGCTTGCCTTTCTTGAGGGTGTCAACGATGTGAACGATGCCATGCGCCTCAAAGACAAGATCGTTTGCATTGACCGTGAAGATGCCAGTATTCCAAAAGATCGTCACTTTATCGTGGACTTAATCGGTCTCGAAGTACGCGACGCAGATACCAACGAACTACTCGGCACGATCTACGACGTCCTTACCCCACCCTCTCACGAAGTTTATGTGGTACGCGGCGGCAAAGAGGAACATATGATCCCCGCTGTCGACGCCTTTGTCATTGAGACAAACGTGGATGATGGCTATATTCGCGTCCGACTCATTGAAGGGATGTGAGCGTTTGTATCAGATTGATATTATGACGCTCTTTCCCGATACCGTCGGCGATATCCTCTCCGAATCTATTTTGGGACGCGCACAGGAACGTGACTTCATTCGCATCGAATGCCACCAAATTCGAGACTATACCCTCAATAAACAAAAACAAGTCGATGACTACCCCTACGGCGGCGGTCGCGGTGCAGTCATGCAGGCCGATCCCCTCTATCAATGCTGGAATCATATCGCCAAAGACAAAAAAATTCATACCATTTATTTGTCTCCTGCCGGAAAAGTCTTTTCCCAAGCCGATGCCAAACGTCTCAAACAGGACTACGATCACCTGATCCTTGTTTGCGGCCATTATGAAGGCGTGGATGAGCGTTTTATTGAAGAATGTGTCGATGAAGAGATCTCTTTGGGTGATTTCGTACTCACCGGCGGCGAAATCCCCGCCATGGCTGTCGCAGACGCAGTCTGTCGCTTAATTCCGGGGGTTCTGCCCGACGAAGCCTGTTTTATGGACGAAAGTCACTGGGATGGTATGCTGGAACATCCTCAATATTCCAGACCCGAAGTCTGGCACGATAAAACAGTCCCCTCTATTCTCCTGTCCGGACACCATGCCAATATTGCAAAATGGCGTAGAAAACAAGCCATTTTGCGCACACGTCTCCGTCGACCCGATCTCTATGAGAAATTAGACCTCTCCTCCAAAGCCGATCAAAAACTCCTTCGCGAATTGGATGAAACACCTCATTCTTGAGCTTCTATCAACCCCAAAAAGCCGAGTTCGGAAATTTCCGAACTCGGCTTTTTTTTATGCCCTTTTCAATTCGGCTTTCTTTTTGTATAAGTAGCGTTTTTTATATTTCAGACGCGCTAATTTACTGATCTTCCGATAAACACTGTGATTCACAAAGCCGCCAACCATACCTACAATTGGAATCCCCTGTACGAATTTTTCAACAAGCAGTGCATCCGATAACAGTTTTGCTGTCTTTGCAATCTCCGCTTTGACAGTCGTTTCCTCTTCAAGATCCAAAAGTCGATTACATTCCAGTCTTTCTTCTCCCTCCGCCAAGGCAGTACGGATCAGACGCAAAATATAAATTTGTTCTTTCGCGGTATCATAGGCAAAACCGTAACTGAGCGCGATTTCATAAACGCCTCTTAATACCGTTGCAACTAAGACAGGAATATCGGGAATACCAAATCCCAAAAAACCCATACCAAGGCCGGAAATACTTGTGAACGTGTGGTTCGCAAAATTTTTCTTTTGCGCCCCTCGATCCATGCGTTGGAAGCTCTTCCTTGTCTGCGCTTCGTCAATGACAAAATTACTCGCTGCAAATTCCATCTTTAACTCTTCTTTGGAATAAGTCTTTTCAATCAGCTGCTTCCCATGCAAAAATACAAGCTCAAATGCTTTTGAAAATGCCGTTTCCAATACAGTACACAGTTTTTCCGGCACTTTTTCATAAATTGAATCCCGAACCCCACTCTGTCTCACCGGCATAGTTAGAAACTTCTGCTCTTCTTTCTTCACAGCATCCATCTCTTTTAAAATATCATAAAGCACGATCCTCGCCTCCCAAGGGCTGTTCATTTCCGCTTTCTTCCAGTATATTCAGAGGTTTGAGTGGTATGCTTTGCGCACTTATGCGCGATGTGCTACGCCCGTTCTCCTGTTGATTTTCCCACTGTTCACGCGTAATCAGAAGTTGTCGCGGTTTTGAACCCTCAAACGGTCCCACAATGCCACGATCCTCCATCTGATCCACCAAACGTGCTGCACGCGCATAACCCAACTTTAACTTACGCTGTAAAAGTGAAACCGATGCCTGTTTTAGTTCCAAAATGACTTCTACAGCAGCCGGGAACAATTCGTCGGCATCGTCGGGATCGCCCATACTGGCATTCGGATGACGGTTGCCGCGTTCTTGTGCTTCGACGTTCTCTTCGATTTGTTGGAGAACCTCTTCATCGTAGGCCGCACTCCCGCTCGTCTTTACGAATTCAACCACACTTGCCACCTCATCGTCACCAATCAGACAACCCTGCACGCGTAAAGGTTTACCGGAACCCAAGGGAAACCACAGCATATCGCCTTTTCCCACCAGTTTCTCCGCACCCTGTGTATCCAAGATGATTCTGGACTCTAGGGAAGATGCAACTGCAAATGCAATACGAGAGGGAATATTTGCCTTCATCAGTCCTGTGATTACGTCGGCAGACGGTCGCTGTGTGGCAATAATCAAGTGCATTCCCGCCGCACGCCCCATCTGCGCCACACGACAAATGGATTCTTCCACTTCCTTTGCCGCAACCAACATCAAATCCGCCAATTCGTCGATCACAACAACAATTTGAGGTAATGAATTCACGCCCTCCGTTTTGTCCGCATACGCATTATACGACGAGAGATCTCGCACACCAACCTCCGAAAAGGAACGATACCGCTTCATCATCTCGCTCACCGCCCATTGCAATGCGCCTGCCGCTTTTTTGGGATCAGTCACAACCGGAATCAGAAGATGTGGAATCCCATTATAAACCCCAAGTTCAACCATCTTTGGATCCACCATGATCAGGCGAACTTCTTCCGGCGTTGCCTTATATAGAATACTCACAATCAGCGAATTCGTACAAACGGATTTACCCGAACCGGTTGTGCCTGCAATCAACAGATGCGGTAGCTTCGCAGCATCCCCAATGATATAATTTCCACCGATATCCTTCCCCACAGAAAACGAAACCTTGGAGGCGTGTTCGATGAAATTCCTAGAGGACAATACTTCTCGAATCCAAACCGGCGTAATTTGCTTGTTTGGAACCTCAATGCCCACCAAAGATATTTTACCCGGAACCGGCGCAATACGCACCGCAGATGCACCCAGAGACAAAGCAATATCATCCGATAAATTCGTCAACTTATTCAGCCTGACTCCTTGCTCCAATTCCACCTCATAACGAGTGACAGAAGGACCTCGTATCGCACCAACAATCGCGGCGTTGATACCAAACGACTGTATGGTTTCCTCTAAGCGTTGCTGGATCGTTGCGATTTCGTTCTGTTCTGCACCGTCGGGCAGAGGATTACCCTGCTTTAAAAGAGAGATGGGCGGATATTGATACTCACCCGTTATCTGCTCTAAACTATTGGCAATATCACGGGCAACTTTCTCCTGTTGTTCCCGAATCAGATCCTTTTTTTGCTCCTTGCTCAACTCTTTTGGTATCAATGTTTCCTCTGTCTCCATCACCGGTAGAGGGGCAACAAGAGGCGCAAGCGGTGCAATCGGAGAAACCTCCTCCGGAAGTGGCTCTAGTATTGGCTGTGGTACCGGTACACTTGCTTTTTTCTCCTTTTTGGGCAAAAAGCTTTTGGGGAAAACTGCCTCGCTACTCGGCTCAAATACTGTAGTCGGTTCGTCTAATTGGGCATCGTAGGCGCGCCGCTGGATCGGCCTTTCTCGCGCCTGTACTTTTGCAGGTGGGAGCTTTTCTTTTGTGTCGGTCTCTTCATATTCGTCATCATAATATTCATAACGATTCTCCCAAGACTCACGCACAGCTTTGATGATCGACGTTATTTTGATATCGAAAGCAACAAAAATCAGAACAAAGAGAATTAAAATCAAAATCACTGCCGCTCCAATTTTACTGAAAAACCCGGTGAGTGCCACCGCAATCAAACCACTGACCGCACCACCGCTGTGCAAACTTTGACCCGCTGACCATAAGCTTTGTATCCCCGCCCATGTCAGTGCGTATCGCGGGGATGCCAAAAACAGATGGAAGATACAGCCTCCTACAACAGAAAGCAAAAGCGTACACAATACGCGTAGATTTCCCCTTGTATCACGATATTTCAAAATAAAATATGAACTCATGATCAATGTGGGCGGAACCAACCAAAAGCCATAGCCGATGATTCCTTTGATCCCAATCGAAAGCCAATTGATAAACAATGCCTTCACACCAACACAAGCAAGTAACACAAATAGTGCGAGCAGGAAACAGACCAGCGCGGCTGCCACACGATGCGATTGTTTTTTTCGGGCGGCAATTTTGGCTCTCTGTGCCGCCTTTGCTTTTTCTGCTGCTTTTGTACTTTTTCTTGGTTTGCTTGTCTGTGGCTTGTTATTTTTTTTCTTTGTCGCTGCCATCCATACCTCCTCTTGTCAATGGACAATGTATCATTGTTTGCATTTCGCGCGCGTATCACGCACCATAAATTGCCGCCATCGCCTTATACATCATATAGCAATCAAGCTTTGCAACCGTTTCAAACGGTGCGTGCATCGAAAGAACCGGTACGCCTGCATCCAAGGTGTCGATATTACGGCTCGCCATGTAAGCCGCAACGGTTCCACCGCCACCTTGATCCGT
>JAVVSI010000094.1:0-5169 GCA_036654315.1 Evtepia sp.
TGACGGCAGACGACATCCGACGTACCGACCAAAACAGGTCTGCAAGTTTTCTATATAGCTTGTATATGAACACGCAAATTTTACCGATGTCAGATCAGATCTTTTTGGTACAGAGTGAAATCATTCGTGATCTTGCCGAGCATGGGCCTTGCGTCATAGTTGGTCGTTGTGCAGATTATATTTTGCGGAACAAAGCGTATTGTATGAATGTCTTTATTCATGCACCACTCGCACAACGCATCACGCGCGCAGTGGAAGAATATAAGGATGAGGCATCGAATATGGAAGATTATATTCGCAAGCAAGACAAACGGCGTGCCTCCTATTACAACTATTTTTCTCAAAACAAATGGGGAAGCGCGCAAAATTATCACCTGAGTATCAGCAGTAGCTTCGGTATTTCTGAGACAGTAGACTTATTGAAAACCGCCGCAATGAAATTCCCCGGAGGCGCAAATTGAAGATAAAGCAGCCAAGTATACCGGAAGAAAACAAGATGGGAACGATGCCGGTAAACCGACTGATTCTCACGATGTCCATTCCTATGATTGTATCCATGTTGGTACAGGCACTTTATAATGTGGTTGACAGCGTGTTTGTATCTCGATTGAATGAAGCTGCTTTGCAAGCGGTTTCTCTCGCGTTTCCCATTCAAAATCTAATGATAGCGGTGAGTGTTGGCACCTGTGTGGGTGTCAATGCCCTGCTTTCGCGGAGTTTGGGTGAAAAGAACCAAGAGATGGTCAATCAAGCGGCAGATCAGGGCATTTTTCTGAGTTTTATGAGCTATGCCGTGTTCGCTGTAGTTGGCTTTTTTTTCTCGCACGCGTTTTTTGCGGTTCAGACAAGCGATCCGGCGGTGCTTGCCTACGGACAGGATTATATGTTTATTAACTGTGTTTTTTCTTTGGGTCTATTTGGGCAGGTCGTTTTTTCGCGTCTACTCCAGTCCACAGGACAGACATTTTATAGCATGATTATCCAGATTGTCGGTGCAGTCATCAATATTATTTTAGATCCGATTTTAATTTTTGGCTGGTGGATTTTTCCCTCCATGGGTGTTGCGGGGGCTGCCATCGCAACTGTTGTGGGACAGACTGCGGGTTTGCTACTTGGGATTTACTATAACAAGAGGTACAATCCGGAAATCAAGATTTCTCTCGGCTGTTTCCGACCGCGCGGCCATGTTATTCTTCGCATTTACGCCATAGGTTTACCATCCATCGTGATGCAAACGATTTCCTCTGTGATGATTTTCACGCTGAACCAAATTCTGATTTCTTTTACCGAAACGGCGACAACAGTATTCGGCGTATATTTCAAATTACAGAGTTTTGTTATTTTGCCTGTTCTGGGTCTGAATAACGGCATTGTGCCTATCATAGCCTACAATTACGGCGCAAGAAAACGTGAGCGAATCAAAAAGACGATCAAACTTTCGATTGTTTATGCTGTGGGCATGATGGTAATTGGGCTTGCTGTATTTCAGATTTTCCCGGCTCAGCTTCTGAATTTCTTTGAAGCATCGGAAGAAATGCTGCAAATTGGTGTACCGGCTTTGCGTATTATCAGCTTATGTTTTGTAATGGCAGGGTTTTCCATTATGTGTTCTTCCGTGTTCCAATCGGTGGGAAAGGGCATGGAGAGTATGATTGTTTCCATTTTCAGACAATTGGTTATCCTAGTACCTGTAGCATTTTTGCTTTCATTGACCGGTCAGCTTTACTTGGTATGGTTTGCATTTCCGATTTCCGAGTTATTGTCCAGTACACTGGCCGGTATTTTATTACGGCGCACCTATGTTCGAATTATCAAACCGATTGGGGCAGAAACGGTCGAAGAGATCCCATGAATTTAGGTTTGTTGTTCTGAAAGGCGGAATTCGGATGTTCAAAAAAGCAGCCGGAAATAAAATTTATTTACGCGGAGAAGTGGCACTTGTCGTCATTGCCATTCTGAATAGTTTTTCTGTTTATCTGATGCTCCATAGTCGCGGTGGAATTTCGTCGATATCGTCGGTTCCCTACGTCTTTTCAGAAGCACTGCCTCAAATTTCATTGGGTGCGTGGACGTATATTTTTCAAACTTCGCTGATTATTTGCCTGATGATTATGCGGCGAAAATTCGTGCTGAACTATGTATTTGCATTTTTTGTAGGCGGTGCATTCAGTGTAATGATGGATGTCCATGCACTCTGGATTGATCCATTGCCTCAGAGTTTACCTTATTGCATTCTTTATTTTGCGATCAGTTTTGTTTGCCTTGCGTTTGGCATCGCGCTGTCGAACCATTGTACCTTGCCGATTATTCCGACGGATCTATTTCCGCGTGAGCTTGCGCTGATTTTAAATCGGCCATATAAGCAGGTGAAAACGCTGTTCGATTTGAGTTGTTTGACGATTACGGTGGTTCTTTGCATCAGCTGCTTGGGTGAGATACGGGGGATTGGGATCGGTACGGTTTTATGCGCGTTTACCATGGGGAAAACGATTGCCATCATGGGGACTTGGCTGACGCATCATTTTGTGTTTGTTTCTTTCCTTTCACCGGCTCCACAAATAGAGGAGGCGAAAGAAAAGCTTTGAAAATTTGCGCAAAAATCGAAAAAATGACGGCTTATTTTTACGTAAATTAACGACTTTTGGAGGACATATGCGGTCATTGAAATTATGTACTTGTTAATTAGCTTGAAATAGTGAACAAAATGATGAATTGCGGGGATATGCTACGCATTTCACTGATATTGATGGAGATTTGAGACTGTAACGTAGTTAAGAACAATTAGATTGACTAGAATATAAATGAAGAATATAAAATGCAAAACTAGTATAATACCAGAAAAGTGAAAGCTAATTTAATCAATTGCACCGATTTATTTTGTTGTCACAAGGCGGTATCATAAGCATGAGATCATTCGGCGTATGCGTTAGCTTGCTTTTTGTCTCGTTTTACAGAGAAAAACACTCTTTTTGAGAACAGTTGTCAGACATCGGCGTAAGCCGTGTATGACAATGTTTTAGCTTGTCATATTGCGTTGCGGGTTTCGGGCTACATAGTGGTATGGCGGGTGCAATATTGACCCCTTAAAAAAATTTGGAGGTAGATTAACATGCGTTTACTGAACGACGACCAGAAAAAATGGTGTGAAACAATTGGTACATTTGCAAAGAAGGAAATCGAGCCAATTATGCTGGAGTGGGATAAGGTTGTAGATCCTTCTAAAGCAATTCCTTTTGACGCTTATGCAAAGGCATTTAAGCTTGGTTTGAACTCTTTCGAGATTCCGAAGGAATTCGGCGGTAATAAAGTTGAGCTGGCAACAGCAGCAGTTATGTACGAAGAGATGGGCTACTATGACGGCAACTTTGCTTCCGTCATGCAGACCACCAACTTGGCTCTGAAGCCTGTCCTCATTGGCGGCAGCGACGAGCAGGTTAAGTACTTCTCCAAGCACATCCTTGAGGGCAAGGGCTATGCAGCTTTTGCACTGACCGAGCCACAGTCCGGTTCCGATGCTGCTAACGTTCTGACCACAGCTGTCCAGGACGGCGACGAGTGGGTCATCAACGGCGAGAAGAGCTTCATCACCAACGGCGGCGAAGCTGACATCATCTGCGTATTTGCAAACACCGAGCCTGGTAAGGGCGCAAAAGGTCTGTCTGCATTTATGGTACCAACAAGCCTGCCCGGCTTTAGCGTAACCAAGTATGAAGACAAGTCCGGTTTCCGTACCATTTCTACCTGCTCCTTGAAGTTTGAAAACGTCCGTGTACCTGCTTTCAACCTCGTTGGTGAGCGTGGTAAGGGCTTCGGCTATGCAATGAAGACCCTTGATAAATCCCGTGCATGCGTCGGTGCATTGGCAGTTGGTATTGCTCGTCGTGCATTGGACGAAGCAATTGCTTTCGTAAAAGAAAGAGTTACCTTCGGTAAGCCTGTTTCCGAGCGTCAGGGAATTCAGTGGATGCTGGCTGAGATGGCAACAAAGATCGAAGCTTCTCGTGAAATGGTCATCCATGCTAACTATCTGCAGTCTCAGGGACTTCCTTTCTCCAAGGAAGCTGCTATGGCTAAGATGTTCGCAACCGAGAGCGCAATGTCCGTTTGTACCGATGCGATCCAGTTGATGGGTGGTAAGGGCTACATGAAGGAAGACTGCGTTGAGAAGATCTGGAGAGACATCAAAGCATATTGCATCTTTGAGGGTACCAACCAGATCCAGAAGATCGTCATCTCCGGTGGCGTTCTCTCCGGTAAGGCGAAATAATTAAAAACTCGTTTTTCAGAAATCGTTTCACACCATAGATTTTCTGATCAATGTCGGGAATCCCCCCAACGGTATGTCCGTTGGGGGGATTTTATGATTTTTAGTCCGGTAGTTCCATTACTTTTAAAATTTCCCGTTTGAGTCTGGCGATAATTCGTTTTTCAAGTCGTGAGATATAGGATTGTGAGATACCGAGGAGGTCAGCGACCTCTTTTTGCGTATGTTCACGCGTACCCTCCAGACCAAAGCGGAGCGTAATAATTTGACGTTCCCGTTTTGAGAGTTTCTGCATGGCATCGAAGAGGACTTTGCGATCCACATCATCTTCGATGGGTCGAATGACGAGATCGTTTTCGGTACCTAAGATATCGGAGAGGAGGAGTTCATTGCCATCCCAGTCGGTGTTGAGCGGTTCATCGAAAGATATTTCGTTTTTAAGGGGGGAAGTTTTTCGAAGATACATCAAGATTTCATTTTCGATACAGCGGGACGCGTAGGTAGCGAGTTTAATATTTTTGCTTGGATTGTAAGTTCCCACGGCTTTGATGAGTCCGATGGTACCGATTGAGATTAAATCTTCGATATTGATTCCGGTATTTTCAAAGCGGCGTGCGAGATAGACAACGAGACGCAGATTGCGTTCTATGAGTTGTTGGGTGACTTCCGGACCTTCGTCCAAACGTGCAATTAGTTTTTGTTCTTCCTCGCGTTTGAGGGGAGGAGGGAGGACTTCACTGCCACCGATGTACATAATTTTTCCGGGGAGACGGAGGTGCCATTTTGCCAGCCATAGTTGTAGGCGGACATAGAGGGTAGATTTCATAGAATATTTCCTTTCATCAGACGTAGTAGGGCAGGATTTCGTCTCAATCTTGAGGAGATCAAAGCACTAGTTGCAGATG
>JAVVSI010000095.1:0-5115 GCA_036654315.1 Evtepia sp.
ATTCAGGCGGAAGTGGCACCGATTGTAGGCAGTGAAAAACAGTCGGAGGATATGCTCAATTTCTTGTTAAAGGAGTTCGAAGGGGAACCGGGGAAGATTTGGGAGTCAAATATTTTCGGAAGATCGTTCCACGAACTGATCAATGAGGATTTGTCAGGAAAATTAAAGCGTATGCCGGAAGATGCGAGAATGAAACTACGGGAGACTTTGGAGCGTATTTTAAATGAGGGTTCCGGAGGATTGATTTGTATTATTCTATGATAGGGAAAAAGGCGCAGAACGGGAAAATCCGTTCTGCGCCAACTGATTTTGGTCACCGAGAAAAGAAGCGTGGTCAGAAAGGTATGCTTGTTGTGCCATGCATAAAAAAAATTTTTTTGTAAAAGCTAAAAAAAGGCTTGCAATTACAAAAAATGTGTGTATAATGAGGAACATAACTGATAATCGTTACTGATTTGGAGGGGTTTTATGGCGAAGCATCACTACTCTCGCCAGAGAGAAATGATTTATCAGCAGCTAAAGAGTACAACAGAGCATCCAACCGCTGAAAGTATTTACCGTATCTTAAAGGTAGATCAGCCCAACCTGAGTCTTGGCACCGTTTATCGTAACCTCAACCATCTGGTGGAAGAAGGGCGGATTGTTCGGATTCCGTTCGACGTAGATCGCTATGATGGCAATGCCAGCGAACATTCTCATTTTTATTGCGGCACCTGCGGGCGACTTTATGACGTGAATCTTGATATCGAGCAGAATTTAGACGAAATCGTCTCTGATATGGGGTACCAAGTGGATCGTCATGAGCTCATTTTTAAGGGTGTATGTAGTCACTGTCTGAAAGAAACTGTTGCTTAATTTGAAAGGAGCAAATATTATGGAATTTAAATTATATAAATGTAGTCATTGCGGAAATATCGCATACAAGATCATCGACTCCGGCGCGACACTCACTTGCTGTGGTGAGGAAATGGCAGAAATGAAAGCGAATGTCACAGATGGTGCAAAAGAGAAGCACGTTCCTGTTCTGACACAAAACGGCGTAGATGTCACGGTTGCAGTTGGTTCAGTGCCGCATCCGATGATGGAGAATCACTATATCCCCATGATTGCTGCAGTGAATGATAATACTGTTGTGATTAAGCTACCGAAACCCGGCGAAGAGGCTGTTATGAAAACGCAGTTAGAAGGCAAAGTCACAGCCTATGAGTGGTGTAACCTCCATGGGCTGTGGATGGGCGAGTAATTCAAATAAAGAAATAAAGGAGCGTTATTATCATGGAATTAAAAGGATCAAAGACAGAGGCGAATCTGCAAAAAGCATTTGCAGGAGAGAGCCAGGCGAGAAATAAGTATACCTATTTTGCATCCAAGGCAAAGAAAGACGGCTTTGAACAGATTGCAGGATTTTTTGAAGAAACTGCAAATAACGAAAAAGAGCATGCGAAACTTTGGTTCAAAGAATTGGGCGGAATCGGTACAACCGAGGAAAACTTGCTTGCTGCCGCTGAGGGCGAACATGACGAGTGGGTCGATATGTACAAGGAGATGGCCATTGCTGCACACGATGAAGGGTTCCACCGTATCGCAGATATGTTTACTTTTGTTGGCAAGATCGAGAAGAGCCATGAAGAACGCTATATAAAATTGCTGGAGAATCTCCAGGCAGATGAAGTCTTTAAGCGCGGAGAGATCAAAGTCTGGTATTGCCGTAACTGCGGACATCTGGAGTATGGTCTGGAAGCACCGAAAGAATGCCCCGTTTGCGGACATCCGCAGGCTTACTTCGAAGTCAAAGTGGAAAATTACTAATTCAAAAATCCCCCCGCGTCTTTGCATTGTATGCAAGGGCGCAGGGGGATTTTGTTTGGGTTTTGTACGATCGGAATGAGTGACAAAGTGGGAAGCATTGCGTTGTGCTTGAAAATACGCGTAGGATATGATAGACTGAAACAAATTCATCAAACAATTTTTTGCCAGAATTGCGCCATGAACTGTTTGGTCTGTTCTGCCCATTGTGCGGCAGTGGGTGGGCAGTAGGTCGATGCAATGCGCTCAATACTTTTGCCGCGATAGAGTTGCTGATTCATGAGAGAGCCAAACGCCATGATTCCCTCATAGGACGAAGCATATCGGCAACCCAGCATTCCAAAATAATTGTATTTGTTGGCGGCAAGTGCCGACGTGCCGAGTCCGGATTCCGTTTTTGCTACGGCCATTGCAAAGACACCATTGATATTGTATCGTTGTTCCAACTCATAAAAAGCCGTGCCATTGCCCGCGAGTGCGCTTCCATAAAGTAGCATATTAAAGGCCTTGGCAGTGAGATTACTTTTTTTGAAAACATCATGCGATAAGATAGCAAAATTTGACGTTTCCATTTCCAAGGCAACATGAGCAGTTGTAATGGTAGCGGAAGCATCCTCGTAATAGGCACGCGCAAGCGTGACAACTTCGCTGTCCTCTGATAGACCAAGCGCGCGCGCAGATTCTGCCATTTTGTGGGCATGATCCATCTGCTTTTTGGCATCTGTGATTTGTGATTTCCAGATCGTTGCCTGTGAGGATTCCACAAAATAATCCGGATTGACTGCCTTGGTAGGACACAAGAGAACGCTGAAAACCAAGACCGCGCAAATCATGAAAAAA
Organism: Evtepia sp.; assembly: GCA_036654315.1. Classification (GTDB taxonomy): domain Bacteria; phylum Bacillota; class Clostridia; order Oscillospirales; family Oscillospiraceae; genus Evtepia. The sequence goes on from JAVVSI010000095.1 coordinate 2,647, forward strand.
TTTCTTTTGTTTTGCATGGGGGATCATCTCCTATTCTTTTGTTAATATACTATGTAGAGAAACTCAATTCGATGACAAAATAGTAACAAATCGAGTTAAATTATAAATTACATATTTCACATACAAGCTACAATGATCAATCATAGCCGATACAAAGTGCGAAAAGCATCAAAAATGGTAAGAATAGAAATATTCAAAAGGGAGAATTGAAATGCAGCATTCAATCACGCTCGTTTGGCAAAGGCCGGGTCGATTGCAGCCGCAGAGGATGGACTGTACGTTGCGCCGGAAAATCGGGTTGGGATTGAATAACAAGCAGTGCCATTGGCTACATGGCACTGCTTGTTATCCTCAGTGGTTCAGATGATCGGGGAAAATACGCGTAAAGTTTTCCGAAAACGGTGGTTGTATGATACCGCGTTCCGTAATGATCGCGGTAATGAGACTGTGATCCGTGATATCGAAAGCGGGGTTATAGCACTTGATATCGGGGCGTGCGGTGGGTTTCACAAAAAACTTTTCGCGGATTTCACTGGGATCACGGAGTTCAATTGGAATTGCGTCACCGTTTGGGCAAGCGAAATCAATGCTGGAGGAGGGACCGAGTACATAGAATGGAATTTTATAGTATTGCGCCAAAATGGCGACACCGGATGTACCGATTTTGTTTGCAGTATCGCCGTTTCGTGCCACGCGGTCACAGCCTACAAAACAAGCATTGATTTTGCCCTCACGCATGACGATGGAGGCCATATTATCACAAATGAGGGTGCAATCAATTCCGGCGTTTTGTAATTCATAGGTGGTCAGTCGCGCACCTTGTAGGAGTGGTCTTGTTTCGTCGCACCATGCGTGTAGAAGGATACCCTTTTCTTTTGCGAGGAACAGAGGACCAAGACCGGTTCCATAGCGGGAAGTGGCCAAAGGTCCCGCGTTACAATGGGTTAAAATACCATCGCCCTCTTTGACGAGCGATAAGCCAAATTCGGAAATCGCGCGGCACATGGAAATATCCTCTTGATGAATGGCAAAGGCCTCTGCTTTCATCTGTGCAAGCATCGTGGGAACGGAAGCTTGCGTTTGCGTACATAAGAGCATACGATCCAACATTTTTTGAAGATTGACGGCAGTGGGACGCGCACGGCATAAAAAGTCACGAATACGGAGACAGTCGTGGCAGAAATTATTTTGATTGGCCTGCCGTGCGAGGACATAGAAGGCATAGGCTGCAAAAATACCGATGGCAGGCGCACCGCGTACACGAAGATTTTGAATGGCTTCATAAAGTTCGGGGGCAGAGTGGAGTGTCAAGTATATGGTATCATTGGGGAGTAAACTTTGATCTAAGATACGAACGGATTGTTCGTCCGCAGTGAGCGCGATGTGCATGGCGTGTTCCTTTCACATGACTGCGTAGCAGATCTAACAATGGAGGAAACTGATTTGGAATTACAAAAATATCGCCTATTTGTCGATTTGGCAGAAACCGGAAACATTACGCGAACCGGGGAACGAATGGGTTATACGCAATCCGGTGTGAGTCGTTTTTTAAAGAATATGGAGAAAGAACTTGGCTTCGCCCTTTTTGTGAGAACCCACCGGGGACTGGCACTGACAGCGGCAGGAAAAGAAGTGTTACCCGCAGCACAAGAACTGTTGCGCAGTGGAGAACGCTTAGAGGAAACCATACACGCGTTAAATGGACTGCGTATGGGGAGCGTGACGATTGCAGTGAGTGCCGGCATCTCTGTGCGCTTACTGCCCGCAATTTTACGCGATTCGCTGATGGTAGCCCCAAAAATTGTTTTAAAAATACAAGAAGGGAATCATCGTGAAATTGAAAATTGGTTGATGGAGGGGACGGTTGATTTTGCATTGTGCAGACACTGCGAAAAGGCAGAGTGGATTCCTCTCTGGAAAGAAAACTATTTTGCAGTTTTGCCATACAACAGCCCCGCGAAACGACACAGAAGCATTTCCATTAAGCTACTGGCAGAAGAACCGATTGTATCGACACAGGATATCAGTAATCAATGGCCTGAGTTTTGGAAACAAGAAAATATAACATTGCGCAGTATCATGAGTGATGCACACGCAGTCTTAGCGATGGTGAAAAACGGACTTGGCTGTGCCATTCTGCCTGAGCTGATTGTATCCGGTCACGAAGCGGAAGTGACCATTTTGCCATTAAATCCACCATGCGTTGAAGAAATTGGGATATGTGTTCGTTCGCAGTCCGAAATGAATCCGGCAGCACGCAATTTTTTCGAATGTGTGCGGACATATGCGGCAGAGCATCCGAATTTGCAGGAGATTTAAGGCGTTTTGTGTTAGGGGTTCGACGCGGTGTTGGGCATACGGAGACGTAGTTTGTTCCAGTTTTCCGTGATGAGGAAACTCTCACCTGCATCATCCAGCATATTTAAAAAATCACGGTACGATACGGTAAAGGGGAGAATATCGTAGGGG